>CAYPAZ010000076.1:6182-9344 GCA_964408835.1 uncultured Anaerolineaceae bacterium | reverse complement strand
CGCTGGGGCAATGACCGCCGTAACTAGGCGGGGGCTTTAATCTCGTCGAGCAGCCTTTCCACAGTGTCGAGCGTCTGGGCGATATCGTCCTGCGAGAACCAGCCAAGGTGCCCGACGCGGAAGATCTTGCCTTCGAGCTTGCCCTGGCCGCCGCCGAGCACGACTCCGTGCTCTTCGCGGGCCTTCTTCGCGATTGCCTTGCCATCGACTCCCTCGGGCCACCAGACGGCGGTCACCGTGTTCGAAGCGGAGCTCTCCTCCACCGGCACGAGCTTGAGGCCGAGCGACTTCGCCCGCTGACGGGTGTAGTTCGCCACCGCTTCGTGCCGCGTGAAGATGCCCTCGAGGCCTTCTGCGCGCATCATCTCAAAGGCCCTGTCGAGGCCGAAGTAGATTGACTCGGCGGGCGTCCAGGGCGTCTGCCCCTTCGCGAGCGCGTCCGCGGTTCGCTTCGCATCGAAGTAGAAGCGCGGCATCCTCGCCTCAGCGTTCGCCTTCCAGCCGTCCTCGCTCAGCCAGAGGAAGGCCAGGCCTGGCGGGACCATCCAGCCCTTTTGCGAGCCGCTGACCACCACATCGAGTCCCCAACGTTCCGGCCAGCATGGGATGGATGACATCGAACTGACGGCATCCACCACGATGAGCCGCCCGCGGGACTTCACTTCCCGCGCGATGGCCTCGAGCGGGTTCGTTGTGCCGGTGGACGTCTCGTTGTGAGTGACAAGGACGGCCCTGATGGCGGAGTCGGCGTCCAGCCGGCGGCCGATCTCGGCCGGGTCGGCTGCCTCGCCCCACTCCAGCGCATAGGGAACAACCTCCGCTCCGTAGGCCTTCGCGATGTTGGCGATACGGTCGCCGAACGAGCCGATGGATACCGCGAGTACCCTGTCTCCCGGGCTGAGCACGTTGACGACGGCCGCTTCGAGGCCGCCGGTGCCGGACGTGGTGATGGTCAGGACATCGGTTGAGGTACCGAACACCCAGTTGAGGCCATCGGTAACCCGGCGAATGCAGGCGGCGAACTCAGGTCCGCGGTGGTTGACCATCTGGCCAGCCATCGCGTCGAGAACCTCCTGCGGGCAGGGGGTTGGTCCGGGGATACGAAGGTTCACGGGAGAGGCTCCGAAAGGGGGTGCGACTCATGGTCGAACCCATCCAGTGTCGGGTCAAGGATCGAAGGCGCGGGAAACGCCGCCGGGAGCGGCGGGGCCCCCGGCGGCAGGGTTCAGCGGTGTCCTGCGACGGTGGCAGCCTCCAGGTGTTGGCGGACGCGGTTGACGCGCCGGATGGCCTCGACCATCCCGTAGCTGTGCCGGGAGCCGGCCGCCTCCGTCTGGAGCGCGACCACTATCGCGTCGAGCGCGCTCGCAACTTCTCGGAGGAGCTCCCGGGTCTCATCGTCCACCTGGCCATTCCACCCCGAGCGACGGTTACGGGAACAGAGTGTGAACGGTTTCAATCGGGTGTAACCCTGACGAATCCTGAGAACACAGTTCACGTTCGCCCCGAAGCCGCTTAGCCTTCGACGCGGATAGTGACAGTCATGCCGTTTTCGTAGTGGCTGACGGCCTGTCCATCGACCTGTTCGACGACATCGCAGAGCAGTTCGTATTCACCGGGTGCGAGTTCGACCTCAAGCACGTACTCCTCCCCGACCGGGATGGCCGGTGTTCGAGCGACGAAGCGAGTCGAACCGTCGGCCAGCCGCTCAAGGACGACGAGGTCGTGGACTTCACCACCGCCGCTATGCCCGCCGTGGCCGTGGCCGTGGTCGTCGTGGGCCGGGTGGATGGCCAAGATGGTCACTCGCCCCGCGTTGAGCACAAGTAAGGATGGTTCAACGGACCAGTTCCGCAACTCGACGGTGAGGTCGCCCTGGTGATTGGGACCGTCGCGGTCCCCGAACCATCCGCGGTCGATGCCGGTGAAGACGAGGAGTGGCAGGGCGAGGACCATGGCGGCCGAGCCCATCGCCACGATTGGCCCGCGGTTGGCGCGGACGAAGCTCTGCCGCGGCCCAGAGTAGGAGTTACCGCTGGTGCGAGCGATGCGGGGTGCTTTGGTCCGCAGGCGGAGGCTGTTCGCCATCACGCTCACCGAGGACATGGCCATGGCCGCGCCCGCGATGATCGGGTTGAGCAGCCCGGCCGAAGCGACCGGGAGCGCCATCACGTTGTAGCCGAACGCCCAGACCAGGTTCTGCCGAATGGTGGTCAGTGTTGACCGTGCCAGGAGCACCGCCTCGGCCAGGCGCGAGACATCGCCGTGGAGGAGCGTGATGTCGCCGGCCTCGATGGCCGCGTCGGCACCCGTGCTCATCGCGATGCCAATATCGGCCTGGGCGAGCGCGGGGGCGTCGTTGATGCCGTCGCCCACCATGGCCACAGACAAGCCCTCTCCCTGCAGGTCGCGGACCAGCTCAAGTTTGTCCTCGGGGCGGGCGCCTGAGCGGTACTCGTCGATGCCCACGGCACCGGCCACGGCGGCGGCGGCGCGCTCGTTGTCGCCGGTCATCATGATGATGCGGAGGCCGAGCGACCGCAGCGCGCTCACCGCCCGGATGGCGCTCTGCTTCACCTGGTCAGCGATGCCGATGACGCCTTCCACCCTGCCATCGATAGCCACGAGGATGACCGTCTGGCCCTCGGCTTCGAGGCGTTCCAGATCGTTGCGGGCCGCGGATGGAATCTCGACTCCGCGCTCCTCAAGGAGGCGCACGTTCCCGGCCAGCACTTGCTGGTCTTCGACCGACGCCGAGACGCCACGAGCTACGACTGACTCGAACTCCGTGGCCCCGGGTAGCGTGTAGCCGGATTCGACGGCCGCATCGACGATCGCACGGCTCAGGGGGTGCTCGCTCGGAGACTCGGCGGCGGCCGTGAGCGTCAGGAGCCGGGCTTCACTCAAGAGTCCGCTCGGGACCACCGCCACGACTTGAGGGCGTCCCTCGGTAAGCGTGCCCGTCTTGTCGAGTACGCTCGCGTTCAGGCGACGGATGCCTTCAAGAACTTCGGCGTTCTTTATGAGGATGCCGCGCTCGGCGCCCATCCCGGTGCCGACCATGATCGCGGTCGGGGTGGCGAGCCCGAGCGCGCAGGGGCAGGCGATGACCAGCACGGCGACCGCGTACACCATCGCGGGTACCCACTCGCCTCCAAGCAT
>CAYPAZ010000076.1:0-6172 GCA_964408835.1 uncultured Anaerolineaceae bacterium | reverse complement strand
CGAAGAACACGCCGGCTGCGATGACGATGACGATGGGAACGAAGATGGCCGAGACCTGGTCTACCAGCCGCTCGATCGGGGCCTTCGAACCCTGCGCCTCTTCGACCATCCGGGCCATGCGGCTGAGCATGGTGTCCGCCCCTACGGCGGTCGCTTCGACTGTGACGACCCCGTTCTGGTTCAGGGTCCCGCCGATGACGTAGTCGCCGGGCTTGCGCTCGACGGGGATGGATTCGCCGGTGAGCATTGATTCGTCGACTGTGCTGGCACCGGAGCGGACGATGCCATCGACGGCGACCTTCTGGCCCGGCCGCACAACGAACAGGTCGCCCGCCCGGATCTCTTCCACCGGGAGTTCGACTTCCTGGCCGTCGCGGATGACGGTGGCAGTCCTGGCCGCAAGCCCCATGAGCGAAGCGATGGCGGCGGAAGCTGCGCCCTTCGACTGCTCTTCGAAGTACTTGCCGAGGGTGATGAAGACAAGGACGGCGGCGCTCACATCGAAGAACATGTGCTCCGGCCGATTGAAAACGACGACCCACGCGCTGAAAGCCCATGCGACGGTCGTCCCGAGCGCGACCAGCACGTCCATGTTGGGGTTGAGGTGACGGAGGCTGGTGTACGAGCCCTTGTAGAATCGCCACCCGAGGACCGCCTGGACCGGCGTCGCAAGCGCCAGCAACAGCCAGCCGGTAAAGCGGTGGTTCCCGAACAGCGCCAGATCGGCGATGTCCATCGCCATCGCGATCACAACCGTGGGCACACCGAGGATCGCACCGAAGATGAGCGCCCGGAGCGTCGCCTCGGCGTGGTGCGCGCGCTCGGCGGCGCGGTCGTGATCGGGCGCGGAGACCCGGGCTTCGTATCCAGCTTTCTCCACGGCAGCAATGAGCGAATCAACCCCGACATCGGTGGCCAGTGAAACCCGGGCCGTCTCCGAGGCGAAGTTCACGCTCGCGGTGTCGACGCCTTCGACCCTGGAGAGCGCACGCTCAACCCGCCTGACGCACGAGGCGCACGTCATGCCGGCAATGTCGAGAGTGATGGAGCTATCTGGATTCATGCCGGGTTCCGTTGACTCGAGCGCCGATCGGGGCGTCAGGCGGGAGTAGCTTCGTAGCCCTCTTCGGCGATGTTGGCGATGACCTTGTCGAGGTCGATGTTCTCGGCTTCGAAGGTCGCCCTGCCTTCATCGAGGCTCACGTTGGGCGCAGTGCCACCCGCCTCCTCGATGGCGTTGGTGACGGACCGGACGCAGTGGTCGCACGTCATGCCTGAGACGTTGAGGGTGATGGTTGTGGGCATTTTCCAGGACTCCTTTTCAGGACCCGTCGGCCGGGCCCTGGACTTTGTAGAGACGGAGCAGCTCGCTGACTGCCTTTTCAGTTTCGCCGCCGGTCACCTGTTCGATGACGTGGGTGCGCAGGTGGCCTTCGATGACCAGCCCATCGAGACTGCGAAGTGCCCGCTGGACCGACATGGACAGGTCGAGCACATCCATGCAGTAGCGGTCCTCTTCAATCTGGCGCTCGAGGGCCTGGACCTGTCCGGCGATGATCTTGAGCCTGCGGAGTGCATGGCGTTGGGTTTCGGGGGTCATAAAGGTTCCTCGACGCTTCGTTTGGCTCAATAGGATACCCCCCTATCCTGCCATTTTGGCTCCCGCTGCGCAAATCAACCACCGATCGGGGGGAACGGACCGCTCCGGGGATCTCCCCCATTGACACCCTGAACACCTGTTCTGAATGATCCGCCAAGGGAGGAGCCCGCCATGTTCCCCGATGTCCCCTACGCCGGCCTGCCACTGTCTGGTCTGAAAGTCATCGACTGCACCATCTGGCAACAGGGCACGTACGCCTCCGCCATGCTGGCTGATTTCGGCGCCGATGTGATCAAAGTCGAGGGCCCCGATTCGCCTGACCCCGGCCGTGGCCTCTCCGATGCCTACTTCCACTCCCACAACCGCAACAAGCGTGGCATCGTGGTCGACCTCAAGCACGCCGATGGACGCGAAACCATCCTCAAGCTCATCGAGAGGGCCGACGTGTTTGTCCAGAACATGCGTCAGGGCGTGATGGAGAAGCTTGGCCTTGGCTACGAGGACCTGAAAGCGCGCAACCCGGCGGTGATCTACGCGACGGCGAGCGGCTACGGCTCGAAGGGGCCGCACAGGAAGTGGCCCGCTATGGACATCCTGGGCCAGGCGCGAGGGGGGACGATGATGACCATGGGGCCACCTGACGAGCCGCCGATCTTCGCGTTCGGGGGGATGGCGGACCACGTGGGAGCGGTCTCTCTTTCCTACGGGATCCTGATCGCGCTCTGGCACCGGGCACGGACGGGAGAGGGCCAGCACGTCGAGGCTTCGCTCCTTGGGGGACAGGTGATGCTCCAGTCCTTCAACATCACCGGTACCCTTTTCACCGGCCAGATCCCTCCGCGCCGCAGCCGCGAGCAGGCCGCCCCCATGTGGAACGTCTACGAGTGCAGGGACGGCCGCTGGATAGCGCTGGCGATGTCGCAGCTGGGCCGCTGGTGGGTACCGTTCTGCGAGGCCGTGGAGCGCTTCGACCTGCGTGACAACCCGAAGTTCTGCGAGTTCAAAGCGCACTACGAGAACCGCGCCGAGCTCATCGCAGAGCTCGACCAGCTCTTCGCGCAGCGCGATCAGTGGGAGTGGGTGGAGTACCTTTGTGAGCGCGGCCTCCCCGTCGCGCCGGTGCAGGACTACGGCCAGATTGTGGAGGACCCACAGGTAGTCGCGAACGATTACATCGTCGACTTCGACCACCCGGATGGCCACAGGACCAAGATCGTGGGGCCGGCGGCGCAGTTCAGCTCCTCACCTGGCCAGATCCGCAGCGGGGCACCGGAATTCGGCGAGCACACGGAGGAAGTGCTGCTCGAGTTCGGGTTCACGTGGGACGACATCGCGCGCCTGGCCGATGCCGGTGCTATCGGTCCCCGATGACCGACTGACCGGCCGACGGGCGACCCCTCCGGTATAGTCCGGCTCCAGCACGCGCCCGGAGGGACCATGACGGACTGGCAGGCGATCTACGAATCCAGGCTCACAGACCCGGCGGGGGCAGCGAAGCTGGTCAAATCCGGGGACACCGTCGCGATCCCCATCTTCCCGCCGCTGACCATCCCGCCTGCGATTTTCGCGCGCAAGGACGAGCTGACGGACGTCACCATCCGCCTGCTGGCACCCGCGAGCGACCCCGGATGGCTGCAGCCCGGCATAGCTGAGCACTTCAAGGTCGAGTTCGAGACGTACGTCGGGGACTTCGCCCGGCCGGTGATGGACGACCGCCGGGGCGACTTCCTCCCGAGCATGTTCTCCATGGGGTTCAAGAACTACGACGAGCGGCCCGGCGAGGGCTCCGAGGCGGACGTGGTCGTCGTAACCGTCTCCAGGCCGAACGAGCAGGGGTTCGTGCACTTTGGGCCGCACAACTGGACCAAGCGCTCCTACGTCCGGCGTGTCCGCACCGCCATCGCCGAAGTCGACGAGTCGATGATGCCGGTGTTCGGCGACGTCTATGCACACGTCAGCGAATTCGACGCTTTTGTGCCGTTCACGCCGCCCGCGCTCGACCTCGATGGGTTCAAGGCGGCTGTGGAAGGCACCGGCAAAGAGGCCGAATACGTGGCGCTGTACGAGCACGCCAGCGCGACGTTCTGGGGCACCGTCTCAGGCGTTATACGGGCCGTCTCGCCGGTCGATATCGCGCGGCTGCTCGGGGTCGGTGACCCGCCCGACGAGGCGAAGGGCATCGCCGAGCATCTCAAGTACCTGGTGAAGGACCGCGACACCATCCAGATCGGGACGGGGGAGCCCGGGCGGAACATGCCCAACCTGGGCGTGTTCGATGAGCGCGAGGATCTCGGCCTTCACACGGAGCTGGGCTCACCCGGCTATGGCCGGCTCGTACGCGAAGGGATCATCACCAACAAGTACAAGACGCTCCACCCGGGCAAGAGTGTGGCCGCCGCCTGGACCGGCGTCGCTGAGGAGGACCTGCGTTACATCGCCGGAAATCCGCTCTTCGAGCTCTACGACCCCGGCTACGTCCTCCACATGCGCACCATCATGCAGATCGACAACTTCCTCGCCATCAACAACGGCATCTCCATCGACTTCCTGGGGCACATCAACTCGGAGAGCGTGTTTGGGCCGCGGCTCATCAACGGTCTGGGTGGCCAGCCGGATGCGCACATCGGCGCCATGTATGCGAAGGGCGGCCGCGCGGTGACGCTGCTGCCATCGACGGCGCTGGAGGGGAGTGTCTCGCGCATCGTGCCGATGATGCCGGAGGGGTCGTATTGCACGATCCCGCGGTTTTACGCGGACTATGTGGTGACGGAGTTCGGCATCGCACGGCTGTTCGGGAAGACCCACAGGCAGCGCGGTGAGGAGTTGATCAGCGTGGCCCACCCTGACCACCGGGCAGACCTGAAGGCGGCATTGCGAGCGCAGCTGTACCCGTAGAGGCGGGGCCTATGGACCTCTACGCGCGCTACCACGACGAAGTCGCTGAGGCGTTGAGGGCGATCGGCAGCCGGGCGTTCGGCGCGCACGTACAGCGGGACCGCGGTTCGCAAATGGAGCATCTCGGGATCAGATTCCCGGAGCTGCGGAAGCGGGTGAAAGCGGGGTTTTCGTTCTACGGGCTGCCGGAGGACGAGGTGCTGGCGGTGTGGGACGCGCTGTGGCAGGGCTCGCCCTACGGGGACGTGCTGTTCGCGGCGCTGGAGTACTACGCGCCGATCGTGCGGAAGCGGGTGCCGGAGGGACTATGGCCAGTCGTGCGGAGTTGGCCGGGGCGGGTCGACAACTGGTGCCACGCGGATCTGTTGAGCGGGATTTATTCGCGGATCGTGGAAGCGCGGCCGGACGAAGCGTATCCGCAGATGGAGGAATGGAGCCGCTCGGATGACGAGTGGTTCCGGCGGATCTCAGTGGTGAGCCTCATCCACTACAGCGGGAAGAACGCCGTGTACCTGCCACCGGACGAAGTGCTGCCGTTGGTGAGGAACTGCGTGGAGGACCACCGCTACTACGTGGAGATGGGTGTGGGCTGGGTGCTGAGGGAGATGGGGCATGCCTTTCCGGCCGAGATCACGTCGTTCCTGGAGGAGAACGCGGAGCGAATGGGGACGAAGGCATACTCGCGAGCGATCGAGAGGCGGGATCCGGTCGAGCGTGATCGGCTGAGGGCCCTCCGCAAGGCCCTGTTGGAGTCCGAGTGAGCGCCGCCCGCTTATACTTGACGCGTGAGGATCGGCGCACACATTGCAAGGAAGGGCGGGCCTGTTACGAAGGTGTTCGAGCAGGCGGAGGAGCTGGGAGCGGAGGCGCTCCAGATCTTCATTTCGGCCCCCCAGCAGTGGCAGCCGCCGAAGCTAACAGCGGAGGATGTTGAGGTCTTCAAGGCGGGCCACGCAGTGAACCCGATCCCCGTCTTCTTCCATGGCGTCTACCTGGTGAACCTGGCAGCCGAGGATACGACGCTCGGCAACCGGTCGACGGGCTCACTGAAGCAGTACCTCCGGTGGGCCGGGGACATGGGAGTGCTGGGCACGATCTTCCACGTGGGGAGCCACAAGGGCGCCGGGTTCGAAGGCACCGTCGACCGCATCTGTGAGCGCATGGGAGAGGCGCTGGTTTACGCGGACAACGGCACCTGGCTGATCATGGAGAACAACGCCGGCCAGGGCGGGGGCATCGGCTGCAGCTTCAGCGAGCTTGGCACGCTCATCCGGGGGATGGGCGGTCATGAGCGCATCAAAGTCTGCCTCGACACGTGCCACGCCTTCGCGATGGGCTACGACATCGCCAGCCGCGAAGGCTGCGAGCAGGCGATGGAGGAGTTCGACCGCGAGATCGGGCTCGACCGGCTCGTCGCGGTGCATGCAAACGACAGCAAGATGCCGCTCGGCGGCGTCCGGGACCGGCACGAGAACATCGGCGATGGGCACATCGGCTACGAAGGCTTCCGTACCATCCTGTCGCACCCGGCGTTCCGGGAGCTACCGTTCATCCTCGAGGTGCCGGGCATCGATGGCGGTGGGCCCGACAAAGAGAACGTCGACCGGCTGAAGAAGATCCGGCAAGAAGCCGGGGCGCCCGGCCCATGACAGGCGGAGACGGCCGCCTCTCCGGCGA
>CAYPAZ010000075.1:719-9359 GCA_964408835.1 uncultured Anaerolineaceae bacterium | reverse complement strand
AGATCGACATCCGGGTGCTCGTCGAGCAGGCTGAGCGCGTCGCGGCCGTTCTCCACCATGTCGAGCGCGATGCTGTCGGAGGAATCGAGGAACTTGCTCGCGCCCAGGGCGAACGCCTCGCCCTCCAACGCGTCGCCGGCCGGCCCCCCACGCGCGACCAGGAAATCCAGGCACTCCGGCTAGGTCAGGACCTCTACCTCCTCGCACTCCCCGGCGAAGTCTTCGTCGAAACCCAGGAAGAGATCCGCGAAGCCTCGGGCATGCCCAACCTTCTCATCGTTAGCTACGCCAACGACTACCCCGGCTACTTCTGCCGCCCGGAAGCCTACGAACAGGGCGGCTACGAAGCCGGCGTCACTCCCTTCGGCCCCGAAGCCGATAGGCTCCTCGTCGAACACGCCCTCCAACTCCTCGAAGAGGTCCGCTGATGCCCACCGTCCTCGTCCTCACCGCCCATGGCGACGACATGGAGTTCTTCGCCGGCGGCACCATCGCGAAGCTCTGCTCCCTCGGCTACGAAGTCCACCTCGTCATGGCAACCGACAACGCCAAAGGCACCTTCGAACTGACCGCCGAACAGATGGTCGGCCTTCGCCTTAAGGAAGCCGAAGCCGCAGCGAAAGTCCTCGGCCTCGCCTCCGTTTCCTGTCTCGATTACCCCGACGGCGACCTCATCGAAGTCCCGCACACCAAACTCCGTGGCCAATTCATGGAGCACATCCGCCGCCGCCGGCCCCACATCGTCTTCACCTTCGACCCCTACGCCCCCTACGAAAACCATCCCGACCACCGCACAGTTTCGTGGACCGCCACCGAAGCCGCCGCCTTCGCCGCGTTCCCGCTCTACTATCCCGAACAGCTTGGGACCGGCCTCGAGCCGTGGTACGTCCCCGAGGTCTACCACTTCGCCAAGAGCCCCATCGACATCAACCGCCCGGTCGACATCTCCGGCGACCCCATCCAGAAGAAGGTCGAAGCCCTCTACTGCTACGAAAGCCAGATGGTCCTCACCCTCGCCGATACCCAGATGGCCATTAGCTCTGCGCCTTTCGATGTTCCCGCCATCACTTCCCTCGACCCCCACGACTACCGCCAGTTCATCGATCAGCGTGTCCGGGGTACGGCTCGGGCGATAGGCAAGAAGCACGGCTTTGACTACGCCGAACACTTCCGCCGCATCCGCTGGTCCGGTCTAGAACGCCTCTCCCCTGCCGCCCTCCCCGAAGACCCGTTCTAGAGCGGAGTCCCGGCCCCGCTCAACCCCTCACTCGGCCGCGAACCTGGTCCCGGTAGCTGCCCCATCTCCGATCCCGCTGCCTAATCCGCCTCCCCGCTCCACTCCAGCCCGATCTCCCCCAGCTGCGCCGCCAGCACCGCCTCCGAGACCTCTCCCAGCCGGATGCCCCGCAACACGAAGTCCGCGTCGATGAAGAACGTCACTGGCAACCCTCCCACCCGCCAGTGCCGCGCGATCGCGCCGTCGCTATCAAGCAGCGCCGGGTACTTCGCATCGAACTCCTCCAGGATCCCCACCGCCAGGTCCCGCGATTCCTCCTTGTTTATCCCAAGGAACACCACGCTGTCCCCCAGACCCTCCTGCGCCGCCTGGAACGCAGGAATCTCCCTCCGGCAGGGCAGGCACCAGCTCGCATAGAAGTTCAGCACGATTGGCCGCCCGCGGTAGTCCGAGAGTCTCCGGACGACCTGCGGCGCTCGGGCGTCCGCCAGCGCAAAGTCCGGCACCCGCTCTCCCACTTCCGGTCGCTCGGGGTCGATAACCCCCACCCCCGCAACGGGAGTTCCCGCCGGGTCCATGGTCGTCCGCCCATCGTCGCCGGACGCGAAGACATAAATCCCGACTCCAACGGCCGCCACAACCGCCGCCGCCAGCAGCCCGAACCCCACGAACCGCTGCAACATCGGCTCCGGTGCCTCGTCTCCCGTTCCACCGCTGGCTCCGTTCGTGCTCATCGCCGCCTATCCTCCCACCCCACCACGCCAGTGCCCACTTCCAGCTCCATGCCTTAACATCTCATTAACCACCCATCACAACCATGGATGATGATGGCAACCGCTACAGCCACAGCCAGGGTCCTTGTCGTCGAAGACGAAGAATCCCTCCTCTTCACCCTCGCCCATAACCTCCGCCGCGAAGGCTACAACGTCACAACCGCCTCCCGCGGAGACGATGCCCTCAAGCTTGCTCGCGAACTCAACCCCGACCTCATCGTCCTCGACGTCATGCTCCCCGGACTCGACGGAATGCAGGTCTGCCGCCTGCTCCGCCGCGACACCACGGTCCCCATCATCATGCTCACCGCCCTCGGCGGCGAAAGCGACCGCGTCGCCGGTCTCGATGTCGGCGCCGATGACTACATCGCCAAACCCTTCGGCATGCGCGAGCTCATGGCCCGCGTCCGCGCCCTCCTTCGTCGTTCTGGCCCCCGCGCCACACCGGATACCGGCCCCAACCTCATCGTCTCCTCCGACCTCGAACTCGACCGCGACCGCCACGAAGTTCGCCGCGCGGGCTCCCCCCTTCGCCTCAAGCCCAAGGAGTTCGACCTCCTCCTCTTCTTCGCCGAGCATCCCGGGCGTGTATTCTCACGAGAGCAGATCCTGGATGAAGTGTGGGGCTATGACTTCTACGGTGGCCCACGGACGGTCGATGTACACGTCCGCTGGTTGCGCCAGAAAATCGAAGATGACCCCGCGAACCCGGTCCGCATCAAGACCGTCCGCGGCAGCGGCTACCTGTTCGAAGGCTGACCCGTCATGACCCGCGATCTGGCCCGCAGAGGTGCGGTCCTCGCGGCTGCGACCGCCGTGCTCGGCATCCTTATCGGCTTCCTCGCGGCCCGCGAATCCCCCTCCTTCGCCACCTGGCTCTGGGTCTCGGCCCTCGTCGGGGCCTTCGCCCTTGCTCTTGGCTTCCTGCTCTTCCTCCCGGCCTCACGTGCGCTCCGTTCCATCAGCCGCGCCGCTGACCGCGTCGCTGAAGGCGACTTCGCCCAGCGCATCACCACTGCCACGGGCTCCACCACCGAGCTCGCCGCCAGCTTCAACAACATGGCCGATCGCGTCACCCAGCTCTTCAACGCCACCGCAGCCGAACAGGCCCGCATCGAAGCACTCTTCAACGCCTCCACCGACCCTATGGTCGCCATCGCCCCCGATATGACCATCCAGTTCTTGAACTCCGCCGCCGTTGTCCTCTTCGATCGCTCGCACGACCAGGCGGTGGGCCGACCCCTCATCGAAAGCGCCCGCGACTACGAACTCGATGACCTTGCCCGGGCCGCCCTTCGATCTCATGCTGCCAGTGGTACGGCCGTCATCAGCTTCGGCCAGCAGCGCACGCCCCTGCGCGCGCTCGCTGTCCCAATCCCCGCCGGTGGCGATTGGGCCGTACTCCTCGTCCTGACCGACCTCACCGAAGTCCAGCGCGTCGATCAGATCCGCCGCGACTTCGTCAGCAACGTCTCCCACGAGCTCCGCACGCCTCTCGCTTCCATCCGTGCTCTCGTCGAAACCCTCGAAGACGGCGCCACCGAACCCGGCGCCGAAACAGCCGATTTCCTCCACCGCATCCACCAGCAGGTCAACCGCCTCACCACGCTCGTGAACGAGCTCCTGGACCTCTCCCGCATCGAATCCGGAGCCATCGAACTCCACCCTGAGCAGGTGCCCCTGGGCGAACTCGTCGCCGAGGCTGCGGCACTCCTCCGCCCCCGCGCCGATGCCGAATCCATCACCATCGAAACACCCCAGGGTCCCGGGCCGCTTGCGGAGGTCGACCGCCCCAGTATCCTGCGCGTCGTTACCAACCTGCTCGACAACGCCATCAAGTACAGCCCCCCCGGCGGGCGCATCGCCGTCCCCCTGGCCGACGAGGGTGAGCTTGTCGCTATCGCCGTCGCCGACGATGGCCCCGGCGTCGCGGCCCAGGATCTTCCCCGTGTCTTCGAGCGCTTCTACAAAGGAGATCCCTCCCGTCACGGCTCTGGGGTCGGCCTCGGCCTCGCCATCGTCAAACACCTTGTGCGCGCTCACGGCGGCACAGCCACCGCCGAGAGCGCCCCCGGTTCAGGCGCGATCTTCACGGTCCGGCTCCCACGCAGGTTCGTCGGCCGGCAGCCCTCGACTATCCGCTGAGCGCTGCCACCACCGCTGCGGCGTCCTCGGCCTCGATCACCCCGACCCGTACGCCGCGCGGGGCCAGGTCCGCAAGGCTCGACGCCAGTCCCCGCACCCCCATCGGTCCCGCGAGCCCCGTGACCTTCGCGCTCGACCCGGTGGCTGCCGGCGCCGGCGCCACGAAGAGGATTGTCCCGCTGTCCTCCCGGTCCATCAGCCGCGAGAACGCCTGCGCTGCCAGGAACGGCCCCGTCAGGTTCACCCGGAGCGCGTCCTCCCACTCCTCTAGCGAAAGCTCCTCGAACGCCGCTTCGAACTCCTTGTGATACGCCAGGATCAGCCCGTCGCACGTCCCGAATCTGTCGTACACCTCCGCCGCGAACGCCGTCACCTCAGCTGCGTCCGTCCCGTCCATCACGTTGAGGAACTGCTCCGCCCCGAGGGCCCATGCCTCGTTCGCCACCGAGGCAAGAGCGAACTCCGCTTCTCGCGTCGCCGTTCCCAGCGCCACTTTCGCGCCCGCCTCCGCGCACGCCATGACCATCCCCCGGTCCGCTTCCCCCGTCCCGATCAACGCCACCACCTTCCCCGCCAGCAGCGTGCTCATCTCAGGAACACCAGCAACGCAGGCAGCACCAGCCCGGCCACGATCAGAAGCGCCACCCCCACCTGTACCGCCTGCCAGTTCCGCGTTCGCAGCTGCCGCGAGTAATACTTCTCCTCCCACGTCCCGTCGATCAGGTCCATGTCTCGCTCGTCCGGCCCAAGGTCCGGCACCTCGTACTCGACCAGGTCCTCGTCGTCGTACTCGTCGTCCTCGAACTCCTCGTCCGGATCCCCGTCATACACTCGCACCCCACGATCCTATCATCCGCACCTCGAATCTGAGCCGTACTCGACCGGGAGCGGCCACCGCCGAGCCCCGGGGTCCGAGAGGGAGCCAACTGCCCTCAATTCACCACGCGGACCCCGTCGTCCCGGTCTCGTTTCTCCCGCTCCCGCTCATCCCGTTCGAACAGGTCCCACTCGAAGCCTCCCGGCCAATCCCATCCACCAAAGCCGATCGCTCCCGCCGAAAGCAGGAACGCGAACACAGTCGTCCACGTCCACCCATCCCCCAGGGCCATGATCAGAGCGCCCGCGATTGCCCACCACACCATCGCCATGATTCCTCTCACGTGCAGATCCCGGCTGTTCGCCAACGCCATCGCCGTCAGGAATGCGAAGACGCACGCCCACGCCCCGTTCCCGTCATTCACCAGGACACTCGCCGCCACCACGCCCCACGCGAACGCAATGCCTACCCCAAGCCCGACCGCCCCTCGCTTCATAGAGCTGTAAACCACCGCACCCGTCGTCAGGAATGCGAACACCGAAACCCACGCCCCGCCCTCACCGTTCCCGACCACCAGCGCCGTCGCCCCCCAGGTCCCCGCGATAGCGATCAGCCGCGACAGCCCGATCCGGCGCCGCGCCCAGATCCCAATCGCCGCCGTCCCCAGCGCCGCGAACACCAGCGTCCACCAGGACCCGCCCTCCACGATCACCGCCGGGATCATCGTCGCCCAGATCGAAAGGATCGCCAGCAGCGAGGTCGCCTTGATCGTCATTCCACTGCCTCCCGGCCGCCGATTCTACTCTCGACTCCCCGCCGCGCGTCCAATCCCCATCCGTCCCCGGTACCCCCGAAACTTGGCTCCGGGGGGAGGGAAATTCCGCCGCCCGGCCGCTACCATCCCGCCCATGACCCGTGGCCCCGGCCGCCCGCCCTCACCGGATGTCCTCACGCCCGCCGAGTGGGAGGTTGTCCACATGGTCCGCCACGGTATGACCAATCGCCGCATCGCCATCCAGCGCGGCACAACCGTGGATGCCGTCAAATTCCACCTCGAGAACATCCGCGAGAAACTCCACCTCCCCAGCCGGCAGGCCATCCGCCACTGGCCCGGCCTCCCACTCCACCAACCCAGGAGCAACAGCATGACCACAACTCCGCTCAGCCTCTCCCAAATCGGCCAGGTCTCCCTCGCCGTCAACGACATCGAACGCTCCGTCGGCTTCTTCCGCGATACCCTCGGGATGCCCCATCTCTTCACCGCCGGCCAGTTGGCGTTCTTCGATTGCGACGGCACCCGCCTCTTCCTCGATGCCCTCCCCGAAGCTCAGGGCCGCGGCAACTCCGTTCTCTACTTCACCGTCCCTGACATCCACGCCGCCACCGATACACTCAAGTCCCGCGGCGTCACCTTCACTGGCGAACCCCATCTCATCCACACCCACCCCGACGGCATCCAGGAATGGATGTCCTTCTTCACCGACCCTGACCAGAACACGCTCGCCCTCATGTCTCGAGTCGTGCCCACCTGAGGCCGGCGCCCCGCAGGCATCCCGCTTAGAGGCTCCGCAGCAGGCCCCGCGGCCCAATCCAGAATCCAGAATCGCGAATCTAAAATCCAGAGCTCATTTCCCTCGTTCACCTCCACACCCTACGATGGATCTAGCGGGCGCACTTCGCCCCCGCCTCCTCTTATGGTTAACCGACTCCGCAGCCTGCTCCGCAGGCCCCCTAAAGCATCCGAAAGCCCTGCACCTCACCGTGAGGCATCCCCACCCTCCCAGTCCCGCAGCGCCACGCCCCCACGCCCCGCCGCCCATCATCCCGCCACCCACGATGGCCCCGTCGCCCACGAATTCGGCGAGACCCCGCGCCCCCCTCGACGCCGCAACCGCGGCCGTCGCTCCGGCGTAGCAACCGCCGAGCGCGGTGCCTCTCCCACCGCCCAGACCCCTCCCGCCGTCCAGGCCCCTCACCCCGAAGCCTTCAAAGCGCTCGGGATTGACCCTGCGGGGCTCGACGCGGTCGCTGCCCTCGGCTTCACGGAGCCAACCCCCATCCAGGCCGAGGCCCTCCCGCTTCTGCTCGAAGGCAACGATGTCGTCGGCCTCGCCCAGACTGGTTCAGGAAAGACTCTCGCCTTCGGTATCCCGCTCGCCCGTTCCGTCGACCCCACCCTCCCCCACGTCCAGGCCCTCGTGCTCGTTCCCACCCGGGAGCTCGCCGCTCAGGTGCTCCAGGTCATGATCCACCTCGGCAAGTTCTACGGCTTCACCTCCATCGGACTCACCGGAGGCCACCCCCTCAAGCGCGACTTCGAAGCCCTTGACCGCCCCTGCCAGGTCATCGTTGGCACGCCCGGCCGAGTCATGGACCACCTGATGCGAGGCACCCTTTCCCTCCGCGAAGTCCGCTACGTCGCCCTCGATGAAGCCGACGAAATGCTCGATATCGGCTTCGCCCGCGCCATCGACTCCATCCTCCGCCGCGTCCCATCACAGCGCCGGACCGCCCTCTTCAGCGCCACCATGCCCATGACCATCAAGCGCCTCGTCCACCGCTACATGGACCACCCCGAAACCGTCGCCATCGAGCCCCAGCAAAGGACCGTCGCGACCGTCCGCCAGGTCTACATCGAAGTCGCCCAGCGCGAAAAACTCGATGCCCTCCGCTGGCTCTACGAAGAGCGCGGCATCGGCCGCTCCCTCATCTTCCTCAACACTCGCGCCGGAGTAGACCGCCTAGCCGCCCACCTTGCCTCCGCTGGCCTCGCTGGCTGCGCCATCCACGGCGACCTCCGCCAGTCCGAACGCGACCGCGTCATGCGCGACTTCCGCGCTGGAAAGATCGAGTTCCTCGTGGCCACCAACGTTGCTGCGCGAGGGCTCGATATTCCCGACATCGAGAACGTCATCAACTACGACGTCCCCCAAAATGCCGAAGAGTACGTCCACCGCATCGGACGCACGGCACGCGCCGGGAAAGAAGGCACCGCCGTCACCTTCGTCGCCGAATGGGACCTTGACGTCTGGGACCTCATCACCGCGCACGTCGGCCCCGAGAACCTCGAGCGCCTCACCATCCCTCGCAGCTAGCCGCCAACTCCCCACCACCGCGATAGCGGCTCAGCAGGGCCATCATCATCAACCCCGGGCGTTCCTCCGGCGTATACACTGGCATCAGCCCCGCCAGGCGCCTGGAGGCCCTGAATCGTGAACCGCGAATCGCAGCTCGGGGACCCGCTCACTCCTCCCCAACAGCGCCTCCTCGACTTTCTCCGCGCCGGCACTCCCACCGCCGAGATCGCCGTCCGCCTCGGCCTGCCCATCGGCGAAGCGAAGGAGCGCATCCAGCAACTCCTCCAACAGCTCAACCTCTCCGACCGCACCGAACTCGCCACCTGGGACCCCGTCACCCTCCCCGTGGTGCCCAGCTCCGTCCCTCCCCCTAACGACCCTCCGCCTGAGCCGACGCCGGCAGAACCCGCAGTCGAACCTATCCCCGCCGCGCCCCAGTCCCGGCGTCCCGCGCTGGCTGTTGCCAGCGCCCTCGGTGGGGCGATAGTTGTCGGCCTCGTAGTCGCGACAGCTCTCTTCGGGGACACGCGCCCCCCCCCCCCCCCCCCCCCCCCCCCTCCCCCCCCAAATTCCCTCCCCCCCCCCCCCCCC
>CAYPAZ010000075.1:0-709 GCA_964408835.1 uncultured Anaerolineaceae bacterium | reverse complement strand
GTGTCGAGTTCATCACTCCGGCGCTCGATATCCCCGACTACACAGCCCTCCTGCTCGTCGGCTGTCACGCCTGCGGCGGCCCACCCGTGACCCTCGCGCGCATCGCCCGCCAGGATCGCGGAGAGCCCTTCCTCGAACCCCTCTTCACCCCGGAAGCTCCCGCCTGTATCAGCTCCGCCGCGAGCGCTCGCGGGGGCTACGACGTCGTCCTCGCGCTCGTCTCCGATGGAGCCTGCGGCGGCACCGACCCCTTCGCCGGCGACCGCACGACCACCTTTCTCCGCTCCACCGACGGCGGAATCACGTGGGCCGCCATCGGCGTCCTCCCCGGTGTCCGCGCGGTCGTCCTGGTCGCCCCCGACGGCCCGGTCATCTATCCCGCCACCGCCGAGGGCCTCCGCACCTCCACCGCCATCGGTCGCTGGGCCTACCTCGGCCCCGATGGCGACCTCCTCCCCATCGGCTTCGACGAGGGCAAACCCGTCGGCATCGATGACGCCCTCATTTGGACTACCGGCCGCGACCTTCTCACCGCCTCCGGACCCATCCCGTCCCCACGCCTCCCGGCCGGTGCGGTTATCGACCACTTCGCCCCCATTCCCGGCCAGGCTCGCTACCTGCTCTCATGGGTGAGCCTCGACCCCGGCTCCCCCGGTACCTTCTCCCCGGGCTCCCCCGCGGTAACACGCGCTATCGTCGACCGCGCCAC
>CAYPAZ010000074.1:0-9430 GCA_964408835.1 uncultured Anaerolineaceae bacterium | reverse complement strand
TCGGTCACCCGCGCCGAGTTCCTTGCCCTGGTCCACGGGGGAAGGTGACGGGGTGACGGAGTAACGGGGTGTCGGAGTTTCGGCGTGAAGGCGGCCCGGCAGAGTTCGCCACGAGCTACCGGGATCTCAGGGTCTACAGGGCCGCGTTTGACGCTGCGATGCAGCTGCGGACGCTCGCACGCACCTTCCCCGAAGAGGAGCGGTACCTGCTGGTTAGCCAGGTCTCCCGTTCTTCACGTTCAGTCTGTGCGAACCTCGCTGAGGCGTGGAGAAAGCGACGCTACCGCCAGGCGTTCGTGGCGAAGTTAAGTGACGCGGAGAGCGAGGCGGCAGAGACGCAGGTGTGGGTTGAGTTTGCGCAGGCGTGCGGCTACCTGGCGCCAGCCGTCGCAGAGCAGCTGCACTCGGACTATGACCGTATCATCGCTCAACTGGTCACGATGATCGAAGGCGCTGACAGGTGGGTAATCAAACCGAGGCCGTAGCAGCCTGCTACGCTTGGAAGCACAACCACCCCGATACTCCGATACTCCGGCACCCCCGTTACTCAGAAACATGCGCATCGCACAAATCTCCGCTCACACCTCCCCATTGGCCCCGCTTGGCGGGCGCGAAGCTGGCGGGATGAACGTCTACGTCCTCGAACTCTCGCGCGAGCTCGCACGGCTGGGCTACGAAGTGGATATCTTCACCCGTCGCGATGGTGACCTGCCCGCGGTCGAAACGTTGGCCGAGCGGCTCAGGCTCATCCGCCTTGAAGCCGGCCCCGCCGAGCCGCTCGAGAAGGAAGAAGGCGCCGCGACGGTGCCGGAGTTCACCCGGGCGCTTCTTGAATTCGCCCGCCAGTCGGGGCAGAGCTATGGCGTACTCCACAGCCACTACTGGCAGAGCGCCCGCGCCGGCACCACCGCCGCTCGCGTGCTGGGCCTCCCCCACGTGGTCATGTTCCACACCCTCGGCGAAGTGAAGAACCGCGCGCGCATCAGCGAACAGGAACCCCTGGACCGTATTCGCTACGAGCGGCTCGCCACCCGCCGCGCCGACGCCATCGTCACCGCCAGCGACCATGAGCGCGCGCTCCTGGAGATGTACTACGGCGCCGCTCCGGAGCGGATGCACACCATCCCCTGCGGCGTGGACCTGAAGCTCTTCCACCGCCGCGACCGCTCTGCCAGTCGCCGTCAGCTCGAGCTGCCGGAGGACTCTCCCGTGCTCCTCTGGGTCGGGCGGCTGGAACGCCTCAAGGGCGTCGATATCCTCATCGAAGCCGCCGCACAGCTCGCCCGCCGCGACTTCACCCTCCTCCTGGTCGGCGGAGACGAGCGCGCCGGCTCCCTGAGAGCCGAGCTCGAAGCCCAGGCCGAGCGCGAAGGCATCGCCGCCAACGTGCGGTTCACCGGTGCCGTGCGCCATGACGACCTGCCTCTCTACTACAGCGCTGCCGATGTCTGCGTGATTCCGAGCTACTACGAAAGCTTTGGGCTGGTGGCAGTCGAGGCCATGGCCTGTGGTACGCCGGTCGTCGCATCGCGAGTCGGTGGGCTGGCCTCCACCGTGACCGACGGCGTCAACGGCTACCTCATCCCGTGGCGCTGCCCCGAGCCCTTCGCCGAAAAGCTCGAGGTGTTGCTGGGCAACGCCGAGCTCCGCGCCAACTTCTCCCGCGCGGCCCGCCGTTCCGTCGAGCGCTTCCGCTGGCGAAACGTTGCCCTCGGGATCGCCGGAGTCTACGACACCGTGACCTCCGCCCATGTCCCACGCCCCCTGGCTGGCGAATCCGGCAGGTTCGGCGCGGAAGTCTACGAAGCAGCGATGCTCGCCCGCCGCCAGCACGACTCCCGGCCATGACCAATGGCGGGGCAGCCCCCTGTTCGGTTAGGATGGCGCCGTGCATGGCGCTCGCGACAAAGAGCGCAACGAAAGGGATACCAGCTTGGAACTGAAGAACGCAGTCATCGTCGATGGCGCCCGGTCCGCATTCGGGAGGGGAGGACGGGGCAAGCTCGTAGCCACCCGGCTCGATGAAGCCGGCGCCCAGGTGCTCCGCGCGCTCCTCGACCGAAACCCCAAAGTCAGAGACGACATGATCGAGGACATCGCCATGGGCAACGTGGGCGGCGCCGGCGAACTCGCCGGAATCGGCGCCGACACCATCGCCCGGCTTGCCGGCCTCCCGGCCGAGATCTCCGCGGTCGATAGCAACCGCCAGTGCGGCTCCAGCATGGAGACCCTCCATCGCATCGCGCAGTCGATCATGGTCGGCGCAACAGAGTGCGGCGTCGCCCTCGGCGCCGAGCGTATGGGCCGCCAGCTCGGTGGCGGCGGCTCCCGCGAAACAACCCGCATCACCGAGTTCAACAAGCGCCGCCTTGAGCAGAACGCTGCCCAGCGCAACCTCAGCCCAACCCACTTCGATGAGTTCAGCGTCGCCTTCCCCGATGAGATCCTCGACTACTCGCCTGTGCTCTCGATGACGCAGACCGCCCAGAACGTCGCGGAGGTCTACAACCTCAGCCGCGAAGACCTCGACCAGTTCTCCGTCGAGAGCCACAAGAAGGCGGTAGCCGCCTACGAAAAGGGCGCCTACAACGACGAGATCATCGCGCTTGAGGTCGAAGACCCCGTTTTCGACGACGAAGGCAAGTGGGTCGAGTCCGAGCGCGGCAAGACTGTGGTCTTCGACCGCGACGAGTGCATCCGCCCGGGCACGAACATCGAAACGCTCGGCCAGCTCCCGCCCGTCAAGGGCATCGTCAGCCCCATGGGCAAGGAGCTCCGGATCACCGCCGGGAACAGCTGCCCGACGAACGATGGCATCACCGCCGCCATCATCATGAGCGAAGAGAAGGCGCTCGAGCTCGGTCTCCAGCCCCTCGCCCGCATCGTCGGTTTCGGCGTCAGCGGCGTGAAGCCGCAGGTCATGGGCCTCGGTCCCGTGCCCTCCACTAAGAAGGCGCTCAAGCACGCCGGCATCACCGCCGACCAGATCGATCGCGTGGAGTTCAACGAGGCGTTCGCCGCCCAGGTCATCCCCTCCTGCCAGGAGCTCGGGATCCCGCTGGACCGCGTGAACGTGAATGGTGGCTCGATCGCCATCGGCCACCCCCTTGGCGCGACCGGGACCCGGCTCGTCGTCACCGTAGCGCACGAACTGCGCCGCAGCGGCGGCAAGTATGGCCTCGCGACCCAGTGCATCGGCGCCGGCATGGGCATCAGCACCATCATCGAAGCTCTCTAGCGGGTCTGCGGGTCTGCGGGTCTGCGGATCCGCAAGGCCCGCGTCCGCGGGCCCTGGGAACGTTGGCGCGCGGGTCAGGGTCAGTCGCTCAGTCGGCTGATCATGCGGGTGAGCATCCGCCTGACCCGGTCCACCAGTCCGGCGACCTCCGCCGTGGCATCGTGGGTAACGAAGCCCAGGGTGACGGCAATATCGAGCTGTGCTTCCAGCTCGAAGACCGAGCCACGGGCGATCGAAAGCGACCGGACGTAGTCTCCCCGCGTGCGCCTGCCATAGCCCTCGGCGATGTTCATGGGGATAGAGGTTGCTGCGCGGCGCATCTGCGAGGTGAGTCCGAACCGCTCCGCCTCGGGAAGAACAGCTGTGAGCCGGTACACGCCCGCTACGAGTTCCATGCTCCGCTGGTAGACATCAAGGTCGCGGTACCCCCGGTCAGCCATCGACGGGGATGGTACCGAACCTGGGACGCGCCCGCCTGACGGGCTCCCACCCACCCTTGCTCCCCGCCCGGTGTCCCACCCACGCGCAGACCCGCAGTCCCGCAGACCCGCCGACCCCGCTTGTCGCAGACGCCCTTCCCTCCCTATGATTCGCGCACTCTGAGCCGGGGGGCTGCATGAAAATCGAAGATCGTCTCGCGAATGTTCCACTGTTTCAGGATGTCCCGAAGAAGAGCCTCCACCGGCTCGGTGAGACCGCCCGTGAGCGCAACTACAAAGCCGGGGAAGTCATTGTCAAAGAAGGCGACGAGGGCGTGGCCTTCTATCTCGTCACCGGCGGGACCGCCGAGTCCACCCGCGGCGGGTCCAAACTTGCTACCTACGGCGAAGGCGACTTCTTCGGTGAGATGGCCCTCCTCGATAACCATCGCCGGAGCGCCACCATCAAGGCCATCACGGACGTGGAGACCATCGCCATCTCCCGCTGGGACTTCCTCTCGGAAGTGCGCGCCAACAGCGACATGGCGCTCGCGTTGCTTGAGACCCTCAGCCGCCGTATCCGCGAACTCGATGAGCGCCTCGCCGGCCAGTAGGGTCAGCGCGTCAGGAAGTCCCCGCTGAACCCATCGCCGGGTTCCACAAGGGTGAACGTGACCCGAAGCCCGTTGTGGTCGCTCGCGTAAAGCGGCGTCCCGTCCGCCATTGCCCGCGGGATATGAGCGAAGAGCCCGGCGGATTCGGCCGTCCATCCACTGGTGAGCACGTAGGATGTCCGCCGCTCCAGCGGCTCCTGCTCGCCTACCACCCCCGGGCGGCAGCAGGTGCCCTCCGGCAGGTCAGCTTCAAGCAGCCCCACGATGTCGACGAAGAGGTTGTCGGTAGTGAACGTGGCCACTGTCTCGCTGTCTGGCGGTTCGTTGAGATCCGCAAAGATGAACGCGGCGCCGTCTCCCCTCGTGGAAGCGACGAACGTCAGGACATCGGCCGCCTGCTGGGCGTGGGACTCGTCGTCGCCGGCGGTCAGCTGGGTGACGTAGACATCGATCTCGCCAACCTGGTCCGGACCTTTGATGACCAGGTGGAGCACAATCCGGTTCTCGGTTTGCGATGGGCGCGGCGTGATCTGGTGCGGCGTCGTCCAACGCAGGATCGGGTACCGGGAGAGCACCGAAACTCCCTCGGCGTAGCCCGCCTGGTCCGCGAGCTCAGCCAGCTGCTCTTCGGTGAAGTTCGGCAGCCACGGGTTGGCCCGCGCGAGTGGGTGGGGTTCCAACCGCAACTCCCGGGCGAGCGCCTGCACGACATCCCCGTGTTCCCGTGTCCAGGAGGCCTCCACCACCGCGACGATATCGGGCTGGAACTCCTGCAACTCCGCGATCACGATCGCCAATCGGCGCTCGAGGGTCTGTGCGGCCTCCACATCGTCCGGGTCGAGCGCGATGGGGTGCATCAGATTGATGAACGCCACCCTGAGCTCAGTCGCCGGGGGGACGGGCGTGGCCGTGCCGAGCACCGGGGTTGCCGTCGGCGTCTCAGGGGTCGTGGGCGCCGTGGGAGGATCGTATGGCTCACGACTCGTCCCACAGGCCGCGGCCAGCACTCCCAATAGGGCGCCGAGAAGCAGAATGCGGATTGACATCAGGCCCATGGCATCGCTTTACTGGCTGGTACAGGCAAAGACGGAGACGAGTACCGCCGCTCATCCTGTCCAGCGAGTCCCGCCAGGTGCGAGGGGACACAGCGAAGCGGCGAGAACATCCCTCCCGAGCTTCCGGCCGAACGGCCTCCCGGCCAAGTAGACCCGGACGGAGAGTGCCCTTCCCCCGAAGGGCCGCCCACCGTTACCAGGGGCAGGGGCGTGATGGCGCCCCGTAAGTGCCTCCGCGTCGCGCGGGGGAAACAGGGTGGTACCGCGGGCCGACACGCCCGTCCCTGGTGATTGGGACGGGCGTCTTCTTGTTCGCCCGGTCTCTCTCGCTGTGTCATCAGTGGTGGTACGACGGTAACGCGCCGCCGGTTCCATCGCTATGTCAATTCGCGGATACGAGAGGGTGACACATGTTCAAGCCGGTCGACCCGAAAGTCAGCTTCCAGGCGCTCGAAGCGCAGGTGCTCGAATTCTGGCGGCGCAACGCCATCTTCCAGAAGTCCGTCGAACGTGAGCCGAAACCAGGCCTCCCGCGCAACGGCACCTTCGTGTTCTACGAAGGGCCGCCAACGGCCAACGCGCGCCCCGGTATCCACCACGTCCTCGCCCGCGTGTTCAAGGATGTCGTCCCCCGCTACAAGACCATGCAGGGCTACCGCGTCCCTCGCCGGGCCGGCTGGGACACCCACGGGCTGCCTGTCGAGCTTGAGATCGAGAAGGAGCTCGGGCTCAAGTCCAAGCTCGATATCGAGGCCTACGGCATCGCCGCGTTCAACGAGAAGTGCAGGGAGAGCGTCAGCCGCTACGTCGAGGAATGGACGCGCCTGAGCGAGCGCATCGGCTACTGGGCCGACCTCGAACACCCGTACGTTACCTGGCACAACGAATACATCGAGACCTGCTGGTGGATCTTCAAGCAGCTCTGGGAGCACGGACTCATCTACCAGGACTACCGGAGCACGCCCCACTGCCCCCGCTGCGGCACCAGCCTGAGCGACCACGAAGTCTCCCTCGGCTACGAAGACGACACGCCCGACCCGAGCGTCTTCATCAAGTGCCGGCTTACGCCGGAGTCCGCGGCGCAGCTGCGGCAGAAGGGAGACCTCCCGGGCGATGAGCCGGTGAGCCTGGTCGCCTGGACCACCACGCCCTGGACTCTGCCCGGCAACACGGCCCTGGCCGTGAAGGCGGATGCGGCGTACGGCATCTACCGGCACGAAGCCGAGCTCCTGGTGGTGGCGAAGGACCTCGGCGAGCGCGTCCTCGGTGAAGGCGCGCAGCCGGAGCGGTGGGGCACGGGCGACATCCTCGTCGGCCTCGCCTACGAACCCCTGTACGCCCCCGAGGACCTCGGCTCCGAAGTGATGCGCTTCCGGCCCGATGGCCACCTCACCCGCGTCACTGCCACCGAGACGACCGAGGGGCTTCGACGCGTCATCGGCGCGGAGTACGTCTCGCTCGACGATGGCACCGGCATCGTCCACATGGCGCCCGCGTTCGGTGGCGAAGACTTCGAACAGGGCAAAGAGCTGGGATTGCTCTTCGCCCAGCCGGTCGACCTGCGCGGGGTCATGGCCGATGGCCTCCCCGGCGCCGGGAAGTTCGTGAAAGACGCCGACAAAGACGTCATCGCCGACCTGGAGGCGCGCGGGCTGATGCTGAAGAAGGGCACCATCAAGCACACGTACCCCTTCTGCTGGCGCTGTAGCACGCCGCTCCTGTACTACGCAAAGCCCTCGTGGTACATCCGCACCAGGCGAGTGAAGGACAAGCTCATCGAAGGGAACCAGGAGATCAACTGGTACCCCGAGCACATCCGCGATGGGCGTTTCGGCAACTGGCTGGAGAACAACATCGACTGGGCCGTGAGCCGCGAACGGTACTGGGGAACGCCTCTGCCGTTCTGGAAGTGTGAGCTCTGCGCCCGGGCCACCTGCATCGGCTCGCAGGCGGAGCTTGCCGACCGCGCCCGCGAAAAAGAGCAGGCGGCGGCGCTCACCGACCTCCACCGCCCGTACATCGACGAGATCACCATCAGCTGCGAGAACTGCGGCGGCACCATGCGGCGCGTCCCCGAAGTGGCCGATGCCTGGTACGACAGCGGCGCCATGCCCTATGCCCAGTGGCATTACCCCTTCGAAAACCCGGAGGAGTTCGATGCCGCCTTCCCCGCGGACTTCATCTGCGAGGCCATCGACCAGACCCGCGGCTGGTTCTACACGCTCCACGCCGAGGCGACGCTGCTCCACGCGGCCGAGGCCGTCCCCGAAAGCATCAGCTATCGCAACGTCATCTGCCTGGGGCATATCCAGGACGAAAAAGGCAACAAGATGTCCAAGAGCCGCGGCAACGCGGCCGACCCCTGGGAAGTGCTCGATCGGACCGGCGCCGACGCCCTCCGCTGGTACATGCTCACGGCCAGCCCGGCCGGCTCTTCGCGCCGGTTCTCCACCGCGCTCGTCGAAGAGGGGTTGCGTCGCCTCCTGCTCACCCTCTGGAACACCTACAGCTTCTTCGTCAGCTACGCCAACATCGACGAAGTCGACCCCCGCCGCGCGCCCACCGGCACCGTCCCTGAGATCGACCGCTGGCTCCTGAGCGAACTCAACGAGCTCATCGTCCGCGTCACCCAGGAGATGGAGGCGTACGACCCGACCGACGCCGGCCGGGCCATCGACGCCTTCGTGGACGACCTCTCGAACTGGTACGTGCGCCGCAACCGGCGGCGGTTCTGGCGCGGTGTCAGCGAAAGCGATGAGGACAAGCAGAGCGCCTACCACACGCTCTACACGGCGCTGGTGACGCTATCGCAGCTGCTGGCGCCGTTTACGCCGTTCGTGGCCGAGGAGATGTACCAGAACCTCGTCCGGGCGATTGACCCCGGAGCGCCGGAGAGCGTGCACCTGACCGAGTGGCCCATCGCCGACGCGAATGCGATCGACACACGCCTCAACGCCGAGACGCACCTCGTGAAACGCGTCTGCTCGCTCGGCCGCGCGGCGCGGGCCAGGGCCCAGATCAAGGTCCGACTTCCCGTAGCCGAGGTGCTGGTGAAGCCACGCTCCGCCGATGAGGCCGAAGCGCTCCGCCGCAACGCCGCACTGGTGCTGGAGGAACTGAACGGCAAGAGCCTGGCCATCGTCGAGGACGAGACCTCGATCGTCAGCTACGACGTGAAGCCCAACCTCCCCGTGCTCGGCCGCAAGTATGGCGCCGAAGTGGCGGCGATCCGGCAGGGGCTTGCGGCGCTCCCCTCCGCGGAGGTGGCGGAAGCGGTCCGCCGCGGCAAGACCGTCAGCGTTGCTGGTTACGAACTCGAGCCCGAGGACATCCTGCTGCAGGCGGACGACAGCGACGGGTACGCCTCAGCGCAGGACGGCGGCTACCTGGTCGCGGTGACGACCGAAATGACACCCGAGCTGGCACAGGAGGGCCTCGCCCGCGAGCTCGTGCGGCGCCTGCAGGACATGCGCCGCGAGGCCGGCTTCGAGCTCAGCGACCGTATCACCACGTACTTCACCGGCGATGCCGAAATCGCCGCGGTGATGGCATCGCACGGCGACTACATCCGCGCCGAGACGCTGAGCGAGTCCATCGTCGCGGGCGCCGCCCCCGAGGATGCCCACGCCGCCACGTTCGACCTGGAAGGCGCGAAGGTGACCCTCGCCATCCGCCGGAACGGGTAGGAGGCTCTGCGTTGAGCTTCGAGTCAACAAGGTAGCGAGGAGATCCATGAGCAAGCGTCAATCCGCGACCCGGACCATGTCGCCGAGGCAGTCTGGAACCGCCGTACACTGAACGGATGGCACCTGTCGTTGAGCCACTGACCGACGCCGAGTTTCGACGGCGCCACGCCGTCCGCCCCCGCGCAGAGCGGGGTTGGGAGCAGTGGGGGAGGCGGCTCCAATGGACGCCCCTCGAGACCAGGCTGGCAGAGCTACCGGACCTCCGGGCCCGACAGCGTTCCCGCGCCCTGTGGGAGATTGGACGCACGTACGACTGGCGGGCCTGGGAGGCCGTAGTCCCTCACTTGGAAAGCCGGTCCGTACGCGTCCGCGTCGAAGCAGCCTGGGCCCTCGAACACCTGAATGCGCCCGAAGCCGG
>CAYPAZ010000073.1:0-9486 GCA_964408835.1 uncultured Anaerolineaceae bacterium | reverse complement strand
ATGCCGGGGGCGTGCGCTCAGCGTAGCGCGCTACACGGGCTTAACCATCTCGGCGACCCGCGGACGCCGACCCTCGTGAAGCGGTTGATCACCCGCCTCGACCCTGATGTGCGCGATTACGCCGAGGTGGCGGCTAGGTTCGGGTCTCCCTAGCAACCGAGCAGCGCTCACGCCGCCCCCACCCAGACCGTCGCGCTCGAGCCGCAAACGCTCGCTAGGATCCAGGCTTTCGCCAAGATGCTCCGTGATACCTGCCAGCAACTCTCTACGCCCCCGTGAGCCTCACCCCTCACCTCAAAACCCCCTACTTCGCCGCCCCCTCACGCCCCTTGATGTAGAACGTCATGCTCTGCATCGCTATCACCGGGTCAACGTGCCGCATCGTCACCCCTGGCGGCACGTGCGGCGTCATCGGCGCGTAGTTCAGGATCGCACGGATCCCCGAATTCACCAGCCGGTCCACCACGTCCTGCGCAGCCGCCGCCGGCACCGCCACAATCCCGATGTCCACGTGGTTCGCGCGCAAGTACGACTCCAGCTCCGCAGTCGGTAGCACCTCCATGTTCCCCACGTGCTTCCCCACCAGCGCCGGGTCCGAATCGAACCCCGCCACAATCTGGAACCCCTGCGGCGAAAACCCCCCGTACTCCACAATCGCCTGCCCCAGCCGCCCCACCCCCACAACACACACGCGCCACTGCCGGTCCAGGCCCAGGATCTCCCGCAATCGCACCAGCAACGTCTCCACGTTGTACCCGCGCCCCTGCTTCCCGAACCGCCCGAAGTAGCTCAGGTCCTTCCTGATCTGCGCCGGCGTCACGTCCAGCCGCTCACCTAGCTCCTGCGAGCTCACAACCGTCGCCCCCTCCTCCGCAAGCGCCGCCAGCGCCCGCGCGTAGACCGGCAATCGATTGATCACTACCTCCGGAATCTCAAGTGCCATGCTTCCCACAGGTTGTGAAATACGTAACGCGCGCACGATACCACCGCCCTCCCCACTACGGGAACCTCCGGAAAGCCGCGTTGACACGCTGCCGGAACCCGCCAACAATCCTAGTTCATACACCTTTCACACCCGGCGGGCCCTCCGCCCCATCCTCTCGCTGGAAACCCTATGACGAACCAGGTCCAACGCCGACTCTCTATCGCCGTCCAACCCGTCCCCAAACAGGACGCCGTCGAACGTCGCCGCAACTTCGAAGAAACCTACATCGGCTTCGATGTCAACGCCGCTCGTGTGGAGGCCTCCCGCTGCATCCAGTGCCCCTCCGCCCCCTGCCAGGAAGCCTGCCCCGTCGGCAACGATATCCCCGGCGCCTTCGCCCTCCTCGAAGAAGGCGACATCATCGGCGCTTCCGCGGTATTCCGCGAAACCAGCAACCTTCCAGAGATGTGCGGACGCCTCTGCCCACAGGAAAAACTCTGCGAAGGAGCCTGCGTCGTCGGATTCGCCATCCGCCCCGATGGCCGCTCCGAACCCCCCGTCACCATCGGCAAGCTCGAAGCCTTCTGCACCGACTACGAGCGCCAGGAGATCGGCGGCTACCCCCTCCCGAAGTACATGCCCGAGCCCACCGGCCGCGGCGTTGCCGTTGTCGGTTCCGGCCCCGCTGGCCTCGCCGTCGCCGAAGAACTCTCCCTCCGCGGCCACACATGCACCATCTACGAAGCATGGCCCGAACCCGGCGGCGTCCTCGTCTACGGCATCCCCAACTTCAAAATGCGCAAGAGCATAGTCGATGAGTACATCGAATACCTCCAGAAGCTCGGCGTCACCTTCGTCTGCAACACCTGGGTCGGCCGCGATATCACCGTCGACCAGATGCTCGCCGGCGACTTCGATGCCGTCTTCCTCGGCACCGGCGCCGGCCTCGGCAATCGCCTCGAAATCGAAGGCGAAGACCTCAAAGGCGTCTACGAAGCAACCGAATTCCTCGTCCGCGGCAACCTCCCGCCCGACCAGCTCCCCGAACAGCAGCGCGAACCCCTCCCCCAGCCCCGCCAGTTCGTCGTCATCGGCGGCGGCGATACCGCCATGGATTGCGTGCGCACCGCCGTCCGCCTCGGCGCCGACCGCGTCACCTGCGTCTACCGGCGCACCGAAGCCGAAATGCTCGGCCGCGAAGAAGAACGGAAGAACGCCCGCGAAGAAGGCGTCATCTTCGAGATGCTCACCAACCCCGTCCGCTTCATCGGCGACGAAGATGGCAACGTCGTCGCCGTCGAGTGCTATCGCATGGAACTCGGAGAACCCGACGAGTCCGGCCGCCGCCGCCCCATCCCCGTCAAGGGCAGCGAGTTCCAGATCCCTGCCGATACCGTCGCCATCGCCATCGGCTACGGCGCCGACCCCCTCATCCCCACGACCTCCAGCGGCATCAAAGCCACCAACAAAGCCCTCATCGCCATCGATGACACGGGCCGCACCTCCCGCCCCGGCGTTTTCGCTGGTGGGGATAACGTCAACGGCGCCGACCTCGTCGTCACCGCGCTCGCCGACGGCCGCCGCGCCGCCGACGCCATCGACGCCTACCTCAACACCCTTCCTTCCCGCCGCGGCTGACCCTACATGCCCGGCGTCGTGGACCTCGGACCCCACCGCTGCCTCGTCCTCGCACTCCAGGATAGGCTCGCCACTCCGGCTGACCTCTCCGGGCTCATCGGCGATGCCCTCTCCGAAGCCGCCTCCGTCATCGCCATCCCCATCGAAGCCCTCGACCCATCCTTCTTCGACCTCCGTTCCGGCCTCGCCGGCGAAGTCCTCCAGAAGGCCGCCAACTACGGCATCAAGCTCGCCGTCCTCGGAGATGTCACCCCCCACACCACAGCCAGCAGAGCCTTCCACGACCTCGTCGTCGAATCCTCCCGCTCCACAACCTTCTTCTTCCTCCCCGGTCTCCCCGAGCTCGAACAGCGCCTCGCCTCCCTCCCCACGGCGCCCTGATCGGCCTGCCGATCGCCCTTCCGGAGCTCCGCCACTACCTCCCTTCGTCCTTGGCCTCGCCCTGCTCACGATCGACTCCCACGCAACCCGCCCCAGCCCGCGCAGAAACATCGCCGACGATTTACACCTGGTTTACACACCACCCCTGTGGCCCACCCGGAACCCTCCCGACTCTAGAAGTGACACCTACCGGGGCCAGCCGAGTGAACAAACCACAACTTCTCAACGCATTCCTCTTCACAACCACCAACCAGGGCGATTTGGGGTCCGTCGAACGCCCCGTCCTCCTGCGCTGGATGCGCCCGGTCACCCTCGCGCTCTGGATCCTCATTTTCTGCGGTCAGCTCATCGCTACCATCAGCTCTGGCAGCGAAGGCAACTGGCTCCTCCTCCTCGCAACTACCGCCCTCTTCGCCGGAGTCCACATCCAGTTCTGGTACGAAGAATCAGATCAGGGCCTCCGCTTCAAACGCACCCTCAACCGCATGCGCGGCCGCATGTACGAAGACGACCTCACCGGCCTCCCCAACAGCCGCCACTTCGTCTCCGAGTTGCGCCGCCAGATGATGCGCTCAGTCCGTAGTGGCCGCGGCTTCTCCCTCGTCCTCACCGACGTCGGCGGCCTTGAAAAAGACGTGGCCGAAGAAGCCCGGATGCTCCCCGCCCTCTCCCGCACCATGCGCCAGTCTGTTGGCGAAGCCGACTTCGTCGCCCGCCTCCAGGGCCTCGTGTTCGCCGCCATCATCGTCGATGACCGCAGCCAGTCCACCGCCCAGAAGACAGAGGCCCTCCTCCAGGGCATCGGCTCCTGCATCCGCCCCGACCAGGCCGGGCTCGTTTATCCCGTCGTCTCCCTTACCGGCTACGAGGGCGAAGTCGAAGTCCGCGACTTCCTCCGCCGCGCCCAGCGCGACCTGCTCACCAGCCGCTCTCATGTCGCATCTGTGACAAGCCGGGCGCGCCCCCTTGAGGCTCGCGCCTCCTGACCGAAGGTGTTCCGCCGAGGCTCCCCTTGGCTTGGTTGGTTTCGCATCGAAGCCCGGTAGTCTGGCCACTACCGGGCTTCTTTCCGTTCTCGATGCGCCCAACATGAGCAGCCCGGGATCTCGCCGGGACATCAAACATCTGTTGGAGCGGGCGAAGGGAATCGAACCCTCGTCTCAACCTTGGGAAGGTCGCGTTCTGCCATTGAACCACGCCCGCCCGCTACCACCGCCGATGGTACCGCCAGCCCCTGCACCCCGGCAACGCGCCCGCCCGCCCCAGAACCGCTACCCTGTCGTCCCACCTCCACGATAGGAGCCACCGCCATGCCCATCCCGAAGGAACTCGCCCTTGCCCCCGAACAGCTCGACGAGCTCATGCTCACCTGCTGGAACATGCGCATCGCCACCATCGGTCCCCGTGATCGCATCAACCTCACCCCGCTCTGGTTCGGCTGGGCCGGCGGCAACATCTACACCTACTGCCGCGGCCAGAAGGTTGCCAACCTCCGTCGCAATCCCACAGCCACCATCCTTGTCGATCGCAACGAGCGCTTTCCCGAACTCCAGGGCGCGATGTTCCAGGGCAAAGCCACCGTCCTGGAAGATGCACAGGCCGAAGCCGCCGACCCCCACCTTGAGACCGTGCGCCTCCAGATGGGCGCCAAGTACGCCGGCGGCCACGGCGAATCCGCCGAACCTCGGCGCAACGAATCCACCGCCCGTGGCCGCAACTGGCGCTGGGTCCGCTTCACCCCGGACAAAGTCGTGACCTGGGACAACTTCAAACTCCGCCGCTGACTCGGAGGGCTTGACGCCGGGTGTATCCTCAAGGAGATGCCATGGCCGGTTCCGGAGGGTATTCATGCTCGCTACTCGTCTTAGCACCATCCTTGCCGAAAAGGGCAACGCCGTGTACACCGTCGCCTCCGGCGCCACCGTTCTCGAAGCCGTCCGCGAGATGAACGAGAAAGGTATCGGCGCCCTGCTCGTTGTCGATGGCAATGCGCCTGTCGGCATCTTTACCGAGCGCGATGTCCTCCGCCGCATCGTCGATTCCGGCGTCGATGCCCGCACCACTCGCGTCACCGATGTCATGACCCGCGATCTCCACGTCGTCAACTCCGAGACCACCATCGAAGAAGCCATGACCGTGATGACCCACCGCCGCTTCCGTCACCTCCCCGTCGTCGATGGCGCCACCCTCATCGGCCTCGTCTCCATCGGTGACCTCACCCGCTGGATGGTCCGCACCCAGGAACACGAGATCCAGCACCTCACCAACTACATCCAGGGTGGCCCTCCCGCCTGATCCCCGGCGCGGCGCCTGTCTGCGAAGTCTGCGCCGCTTGCCTTACCCGAACAGCACGTACTGCTTCAGGAACGCCTGCACGCTCTCGTAGAACGCCTCGATCGTCTCGGTCTTCCGCCACCCATGCCCCTCCCCTTCGTACACATGGTACTCGTGCGGTATCCCGCGTCCCCGCAGCGAAGCCACAATCGAGTCGCTCTGCTCCCGCGGTACCACCCGGTCAATATCCCCCTGGAATACCGCCACCGGGTCCACTATCCGGTCCGCATGGAAGATCGGTGAGCGCTCCCGGTAGACCGCCGCCGCCTCCGGTAATGGCCCGAGCATCGAATCCAGGTACCGCGCCTCGAACTTGTGAGTATCGCTCGCCAGCGTGAAGTGGTTCGCCACCCCAAAGAGCGAAATCCCCGCCTTGTAGAACCCCGGCAGCTCCACCAACGACTGCAGCGTCGTGAAGCCCCCGGCGCTGCCCCCCATGATCACCAGCTTCGATCCATCCACCAGCCCCCGTTCCACGAGCGCCTGAGCCCCATGCTTTGAATCTTGCACGTCGTAGATGCCCCAGCTCTGACGGAGCTTCAACATGTACTCCCGGCCATACCCCGTCGAGCCCCGGTAGTTCGGCACCAGCACAGCGTACCCGCGCGTCGCGAAGAACTGCGCCTGTGCATTCCAGCCCGCCACCACCTGGCTCGTCGGGCCCCCGTGCACCAGCACGATCAGCGGCGGCTTTCCCCCGCTCCCCTCGAAACGCGCGCTCGCCGGCGGAAAATACAACCCATGCGCCTCTCCCCCATCGAAGGAAGTCCATGACACCGCCTCCGGCCCCGAAAGAGCCTCCCCCCTTACTGTCTCCGACCCCGAACGCCGCACGGCCCTGACCACCGGGTTCCCACCCTCAAGGTCCACAGTCAACACCCGGGCCTGTTGCCTGCCACCTGCCGCCACCACCGCGATCCGCTCCCCCACCGGCGGGGCCACCGGCCGGTCGATCGCCCCGTACTCAGTCATGAACGGCCCGAGATCCAGCTCTTCCCCGTCCCGGTCGAACATGACCAGCCGCTCGAACCCCTTCACGCTTCTCCGCGCCACCACGCTCCCCCCGGCAGTCACCGCCACCGTGCCCATGCCGTGCATCCACGCAGGTGCCCCGTGCTCGGCTCCGCCTTTCGTGACCTGCGTTGTCTGCCCCGTCGCCACCTCGTATCGGTAAACCTGGCCCCACCCGCTTTCGTCCGACGTGTAGCACAACTCCCCGCCCGGACCGAAGACAGGCCCGAAGATAGCCGTCTCGCTCCCTCCCGCCACGGTCACGGTCCGGGTGAGCACCGGCAGCCCGCCCTCCGGGAACGCCAGCGTCCCCAGGGTCAGTTCTGTCCCATCCCATGGCATGTTCGGGTGATCCCACTCCACCCACGCCAGTCGTTCGCCCGAAGGGTGCCACGTCGGCTGCATGTAGAAGTCCCGCCCGCATTCCAGCCGCGCCGGCCACTGCTTTCCTTCCACATCCACCACGCAGATCGCGTCCTCGTCCTCATACGTATGCACATAGGCCAGCCATCGTCCGTCTGGCGAAACCACCGGCGTCGATGCCGCTCCGAACTCTGGCGTGATCGCCCGTGGGGCCCCGCCTCCGAGCGCCTGCCGGTAGATCCGCTGGTCCAGTTGTCCCACGAAGTAGGCATGCCCGTGGCTCAACGTGAAGTCGCCGCCCCCGTACCCCACGAACGCCCTCACCGAAATGTCCGTCGTCAGGTCCCGTGGCGCCCCGCCGTCCTCCTGTACCACCAGCACCCCGCGGTCGCTCCGCCCCTCAATCCACCCCAGCGTCCTACCGTCACTATCCCAGCATGGCTCGCTCAGCCGGAGCGTTACCGCCAGGCTCTTTGCCGTGACCGGGCTGTCCCATAGCCCGTACATCCGTGACTCGCGCATTCGTCAGACCTCCGGCCAGCGATTCTCCCACCACCCGCCGCTGGACGCACAAGAGCGGCCCATCGGGGCCGCCCTGTGATTTCGTTCTCGGCATCCGCCTCTAGAAGACCTGTGGTGGCTTGTTCTCACCCTGCGCTGCCTGCGCCGGCGGTGGAGGTGGCGCGGCAGCCGGCTGCTGTTCCGGCGGCGCAGTTTGCTGGGTCTGCGTGTACTGCGGCTGTTGCGCGGCGGCCTGTGCCGCTTCCTTGTCCTCATCCTTCACCGCGCGCCGGAACTCCTTAATCGAAGTCCCCAGCTCGCGCCCGAGTCCGCTGATCTTCCCAACGCCGAAGATGAGGATCACAACCACCGCGATGATCGCGATCTCTGGTGCTCCCAGTGGTCCAAACATAAAGTTCCCCGACCTCTCCCCGCTTTCCTCTGCGGGAGTGGTGTCATGGTACAGGATAGGCCCTCAAAGGGTAGGCCCGCATCCGCGCCGCTCCTGCCCGCCTTTACGCTCCCGGTCCTACTGGATGTAGACCCAGTACACCTGCCCATCCTGGACCACATGCAGCGTGCTCACCCAGGGGGGCGCCATACCAGGCTTCACATAGCGGCTGTACCCCGTCCCGTGCCAGTGGTAAATCACCGAGTAGTTCGACGGTATCCCCTGGACCGCCTGGCTCGTCGCCATGGTCGGCCCGTAGTAGACCACCAGGTTCCAGCCCGGCCCCAGGTTCCCGAAGCCGGTCTGGTTGCCGGCCTCCTGAGTGGGCACTGTGGTCGCCGTCGGCAGCAGCGTCGGAGTGTTCGTCGGCGATCCGCCCCCACCACCCCCGCCTGAGGGCGTCGTCGCGGTCGGTAGAGGCGTCGGCGTCTTGGTCGGAGTGCTCGTCGGCGAACCACCACCGCTCCCCGGGCTCGTGGCCGTCGGGATAGGCGTCGGTGTCTTGGTCGGCGTATTCGTCGCCGGAGGCGGGCTTGTCGGGTCGCCCCCACCTCCGCCTCCACTCACCACGATGATCGTCCCTGTCGGCTTCGGGTCCTGCATGTTGTTCTGATACGTAAACGTGCCCGCGTTCGGGAAGGTCCAGCAGGTCGTCGACGTCGATTTCCGCGCGCACGACTGCGTGCCCGCATACACGAACGTGTCCGTCTGGAAGAAGTTCGGGTCCGTCCCCCCGAGCTGTGACATCGCGTTCGCAACAGTCGATGACGTGTTCGAGAACGTCACCGTGTCTCCCGTCGTGATCGTGATCGTGGAAGGCGAAAACGTGCCCCCTGTCACGATGTTCACGATGTGGTTCGTCGGGCCGCCACCACCCCCACCGCCTCCACCGGAGGTCTCAGTCGGCGTCGCGGTCGCCCCCCCGCTCCCCGAGACGATGATGGTCCCTGTCGGCTTCGGGTCCTGCATGTTGTTTTGATACGTGAACGTGCCCGTGTTCGGGAACGTCCAGCAGGTGGGGGAAGTCGACTTCCGGGCACACGACTGCGCGCCGGCGTACACGAAGGTGTCCGTCTGAAAGAAGTTCGGGTCCGTCCCCCCGAGCTGCGATATCGCGTTCGCGACTGTCGAAGACGTGTTCACGAAGGTGACCGTGTCCCCCGGAGCTATCGTGATCGTCGAAGGCGAGAACGTGCCGCCCGTCACGATGTTCACCACATGGTTCGTCGATGCACGCGCCGGCTCTGGCCCGTCGCCCGGGACCAGCCCGGCCGCCAGCAGCGCCGCCCCGCCAACAGCCATCACGCCCGCGATCAGCGTTCGAATCGCTCTCATGGTGTTGAGAGAGTCGACTGCGACCCCACACGCGTTAAGGCCTCCCGCGAGTTCATCGCGGATAGAGCAGGTGGCCACTCAGTTACTGCTGGAAGGCGCTTAGCTCAGCCGCTCCACGAACACGTCCATCACGCCGCCGCAGATTTTGTCTTCGCCATCGGTCGGCTCCGTCAGGTCGACCGTCACGATCCGTGCCCGGCCCTCCTCCAGGACAGACATCGCCTCCTGCCACACCTCCGCCTCCCCACATCCCCCGCCGATCGTCCCGAAGAACGAGCCGTCCGCACGCACCACCATCTTGGCACCCGTCTTCCGCGGCGTGGATCCCCGTGTCCGGGCCACCGTCGCCAGCGCGATCGGTTCCCCCGCCTCCATGGCCCGCACAATCTCGCGGTAGATCTCGTCTTGCATCAATTCGATCGTGCGCGGTGCGCTCCCCCTTGGCAAGCGGCGTCCCCCTCCGGTGACGAACGTCATTCGCGGTCTAAGAGCACACTCCTCGACCCCGGTCGAGGCCAACTCCATCCGGGTTCGCCTCACCACCGTC
>CAYPAZ010000072.1:0-9608 GCA_964408835.1 uncultured Anaerolineaceae bacterium | reverse complement strand
CCGTCGCCGAGGCCGAGGTAGAGGCGCCCGAAGACGCGGTTGAGGAACCCGTCGCTGAGGCCGAGATAGAGGCACCCGAAGACGCGGTCGAGGAACCCGTCGCCGGGGCCGGGGCCGAGGCGCCGGCCGAAGAACCGGTAGCCGAAGCCGCTGCCGATGTGGAGGCGGAGGCACCTGCCCAGGTGGCCGATGCGGAACCTGATGAGACCGGCGACAATGTTGAAGAGATCACCGCCTCGGCTGACGCGGACGACGCGAAAGCCGACGAGGACAAAACCGCGGATGAGGAGGAAGCCAACGCCGCAGGTAATTCATAACGAGGGGAACAGCACCACGCTGGGGGACGTCAATGGCCGATAGGTTCGACAAGTTCACAGAGCGCGCGCGCCGCGTGCTGACGCTCGCGCAGGAAGAAGCTCACCGCTTCAACCACAACTACATCGGCACGGAACACATCCTCCTGGGGCTGGTCCGCGAAGGCGACGGCGTCGCCGCGAAGGTCCTCGCGAACCTGGGCGTGGAACTCAACAAGGTCCGCTCGGCTGTGGAGTTCATCATCGGCCGTGGCGACCGCACGGTGCTCGGCGAAATCGGGCTCACTCCGCGCGCCAAGAAAGTGATCGAGCTCGCTGTCGACGAAGCGCGCCGGCTCAATCACTCCTACATCGGCACCGAGCATCTGCTGCTCGGGTTGGTCCGCGACGGCGAAGGGATCGCCGCCGGGGTGCTCGAGAGCCTGGGCGTGAACGTCGAGCGCGTCCGCGCCGAAACGACGCGAATCCTGAGCCAATCGGCACCGCAGACGGCGGCGCCCGGCGCCCGCCAGGCGACCCGCACACCTACCGTCGACCAGCTCGGCATCGATCTGACGGCGGCTGCGCGCGCCAGCCAGCTGGACCCGGTCATCGGGCGTTCGAACGAACTCGAGCGCGTGGTCCAGATTTTGTCGCGGCGCACCAAGAACAACCCCGTGCTCATCGGCGAGCCGGGCGTCGGCAAGACGGCCATCGCCGAGTTGCTCGCTCAACGGATTGTGAGCGGCGATGTCCCGGAGACGCTCCAGGGCAAGCGGCTGCTCACGCTCGATATCGGGTCGCTGGTTGCCGGCACGAAGTACCGTGGCGAGTTCGAAGAGCGTTTGAAGAAGGTCATCGAGGAGATCAAGTCGGCCGGGAACTGCATCCTGTTCGTCGACGAGCTGCACATGCTCGTGGGGGCGGGGGCCGCGGAGGGCGCCGTTGACGCGGCGAACATCCTCAAGCCATCGCTGGCACGTGGGGAGTTGCAGTGCGTCGGCGCGACGACGCTGGACGAGTACCGGAAGCACATCGAGCGCGACGCTGCGCTCGAGCGGCGGTTCCAACCGATCATCGTCGAGGAGCCATCTGTCGAAGAGACGGTCGAGATCCTGAAGGGCATCCGGGCGCGGTACGAAGAGCACCACAAGCTGAAGATCAGCGATGAGGCGCTCGACACGGCCGCGGAGCTTGCTGCTCGTTATGTTATTGACCGGTTCTTGCCGGACAAGGCGATCGACCTGATCGATGAAGCTTCGAGCAGGGTGCGGATCCGGCGGGCGGCGACCCCGCCTTCGTTCAAGGAGGCTCAGAAGGGGCTTGAGAGCCTCAGGCGCGAGAAGGACCAGGCGATCACCGCGCAACAGTACGAGTATGCAGCCGAGCTTCGCGACCGGGAGTTGAAGCTCCAGGAGAAAATCGATGAGATGGGCGAGTGGGAAGAGGGCGCCGAGGCTGGCGTCGCGACCCCCGTCGTCACGGGCGAAGACATCGCCGAAGTTGTCTCGATGTGGACCGGCATTCCTGTTGCCCGCATCGCGAGCGAGGAGAGTGCGCGCCTCCTGAGGATGGAGGAGAGCCTGAAGGCCACCGTCATCGGTCAGGATGAGGCGATCGAGTCGATCAGCCGCGCGGTGCGGAGGGCCCGGGCGGGCCTCAAGGATCCCCGTCGGCCGATCGGCGTATTCCTGTTCGTAGGCCCGACGGGCTCAGGCAAGACGCACCTCGCCCGCCAGCTGGCGGAATTCATGTTCGACAGCCAGGACAACATGGTGAAGTTGGACATGAGCGAGTTCAGCGAGAAGCACACCGTCTCGCGGCTGGTTGGCGCGCCTCCGGGCTACATCGGCTACGACGACGGGGGCCAGCTGACCGACACTGTTCGGCGCAAGTCGTACTGCCTCATCCTCCTGGACGAGATCGAGAAGGCGCATCCGGAAGTGTTCAACATCCTGCTCCAGATTTTCGACGAGGGCCGCCTCGCCGACGCGAAGGGGAGGAAGGTCGATTTCCGGAACACCATCCTGATCATGACCTCGAACGTTGCATCGGACCTCATCAAGAGGGACTCGGGACTCGGGTTCCAGCGCTCCAGCGATGAAGTCCAGACGGTGGAGGACCGGTACGGCCGGATGAAGGACAAGGTGCTCACGGAGCTCAAGAACGTCTTCCGGCCGGAGTTCCTGAACCGGATCGACAGCACCGTGGTCTTCCGTCCGCTGAGCTCGGATGACATCCGCAAGGTCGTCGAGCTCGAGCTGATGGGGGTCACGAAGCAGCTTGCGGCAAAGGGCATCACGCTCGAAGTCACCGTAGAGGCGAAGGACTGGCTTGGCACGAAGGGCTATGACCAGTCGTTCGGGGCGCGGCCGCTCAAGCGGCTGATCGCCGACAGCATCGAGGATCGGCTGAGCGAGATGCTTCTCTCGGGCGAATTCGTGGCGGGCGACACCGTGCGCGTGGACGTGAAGCCAGGTGGCGAGGAGGGCCTTGCCATCGAGACCGTCCGCGAGGTGGCGCCAGTCGCGTGAGTTCTGCCGACGCGAACATGACAGTGCCCGGGCTATGGCCCGGGCACTGTCTTTTTCAACGGGACAGAAGTGAGGAGCGGGCCCGAACGCGCCGATACTTCGTATGATGGCTGGCATGCCCCGAACCGTCAGAGGCTTCCGTTGCTCCGAGTGCGGCTACGACGCACCGGGCTTCGTAGGGCGCTGTCCGGGGTGCCAGGCGTGGAACACGCTCCAGCCCTATGAGCGCGCCGCGAAGCTCGCCGCGGTTGGAACGCGCGGCGCCACGGCCCGGCCGGCACTCGTCAGCCTGAGCGATGTCCCGGAGGAGACAGGCGACCGCTTTGTCACGGGGATACCTGAGTTCGACCGGGTGTTGGGAGGCGGGTTCGTACCCGGCTCACTCGTGCTCGTTGGGGGCGAACCCGGAATCGGCAAATCGACTCTGATGCTCCAGGCTGCGGCCCAGATCTCCGCTTCGGGCCGGCGGGTGGTCTACATCTGCGGTGAGGAATCCGGGCGCCAGGTCCGGATGCGCGCGAAGCGTCTCAATCTGCCGGGAGACGGTATCGCGCTGCTGGCGGACACAAGCCTCGAAGCCGCGCTGGAGACGGCGCTTTCGGCCAACCCGGACCTCGTCATCATCGATTCCATCCAGTCGATGTTCATCGATGGGCTCGACACCCGAGCCGGAGGGCCGGCCCAACTCGCCGAGGCCGGTGCGCGGCTCGTGGCATGGTCCAAGGGGAATGAGATCGCCACCGTCGTCACCGGGCATGTGACCAAAGCCGGCGAGATCGCCGGACCCCGGCTGCTCGAGCACCTCGTTGACGCGGTCCTGTACTTCGAAGCCGGGGATGGAGGCGTGGTGCGCATCCTGCGTGCCGTTAAGAACCGTTTTGGCGCCACGGACGAGGTCGGCGTGTTCGAAATGACCGGGCGGGGGCTCATCAGCGTTGAGAACCCAAGCGCAGCGTTCATCGATGCGGCCGACCAGTCCGCATCGGGGTGTGCGGTGACATCGGTCATCGAAGGTTCCCGGCCGATAGCGGTGGAGATCCAGGCGCTTGCCGTTCAGTCGAGCCTCGCTTCGCCGAGACGCATCGCCTCGGGAATGGAGCAGTCGCGCCTGCATCTCCTGCTGGCCGTGCTCGCACGGCGGGGTGGCATGAACGCGGGGAATCTCGATGTTGTGGTGACTGTTTCGGGCGGTCTCAAGCTCCGGGACCCGGGAGCAGACCTGGCCGTGGTGGCGGCGCTTGCCTCGGCAATACGGAACCAGCCGCTGCACCAGGGGGTGGCGTTCCTGGGCGAGGTGGCGCTCTCAGGGTCGGTACGGGCGCCGCAACAGGCTCAGCGGCGCGTGGCAGAGCTGGCACGGCTTGGGATCCGGCGAGTCATCGCCGCTCCTATGGAGGGCGTCGAAGGGACGACGCTGGTGCCCGTGCGCACGGTGCGAGACGCGATCCGGGCGGTGCTCGACTAGTTCTGGCGGTAGGCGCGGTGGCGGATGATGATGCTCTGGAGGATCCCGAGCGACGCGAAGAGTGTTACGAGCGAACTGCCGCCCTGTGAAAGGAACGGCAGCGGCAACCCCGTAACCGGGAACAGGTTGACGTTCACCGCGATGTTGATGAAAGCCTGCAAGAGGATGAGCACCACGATCCCCACGGCGATCAGCTGCCCTGCGGCGTCGCCGGCGATCTGAGCGGCGCGGACTCCCCTCATGAGCAACAACCCGAATACGGCGAAAAGCGCCATCGCGCCGACGAAGCCGAATTCCTCGGCGAGAACGGTAAAGATGAAGTCCCGGGTGGGGACCTGGAGGAAGCGCCCCTGCGTCTGCTCGCCCTGGGTGAAGCCCTTGCCCCAGAACTGTCCGGAGCCAGTGGCGATTCTTGCCTGGATGACGTTGTAGCCTTCGCCAAGGGGGTCGTCGTAGGGGTCCACAAGCACGGCGACCCGCGAAACCTGGTAGTCGGCCACGGCGAAGGTCCAGACGAACGGCAGGACTGCGAGGAAGCATGCCCCCAGAGCGAGGAGGTTACGCCGCCCGACGCCCGCGACCACCACGATCCCAAGCCAGATGCCGAGGAAGATGATCGAGGTGCCGAGGTCGGGTTCGATGAATACGAGGAAGGCGACCGGCAGGACGACGGCGAGGGAGAACAGCAGTGCCCGAAGGTCGCGGGCGTCGCCGCCGTGCTCGCTGAAGTACTTGGCGAGGACGAGGATGACTGCGAGCTTCGCGAACTCCGAGGGCTGAATCTGCAGGGGGCCGACGTTGAACCAGCGCGTCGACCCGAACGCCGTGTCACCGAGAGCGAGGATAGCGACGAGGGAGATGATCCCCAGCACGTAGAAGACCCAGGCGTAGTGGGTCAGGTAGTGGTAGTCGATCTGGGAGACGATCAGCATGACGCCGATGCCGATGACGGCGAAGACCGCCTGGCGCATGACGGGGTTGCTGAAGCTGGTCAGGGGCCCTTCGTACACTCCGATGGAACCCGAGTAGATGAGCGCGAGCCCCATCCCCACCAGGGCGATAGCCGACCCGGCCATCACGTAGTCGAAGCGGTCCCAGCCCCGGAACAGGATAGCGCGGCGTTCGAGGCTATAGCTGGCGGCAGTCATCGCGCCACCTGGGTGAAGTAGTAGTCGAAGATCCTGGCGGCAGCGGGAGCCGCTTTGTCGCCGCCCCAGCCCAGTTCGAAGAAGACCGTCACCACGATCTCGGGGTCATCGTACGGTGCGAAGCCGGTGTACCAGGCGTGGTTCAGGAACTGGCCGTCGGCGCCCACCCTGAACTCCGCGGTGCCCGTCTTCCCCGCGACTGCGGCCACGCTCGAGGCGGAACGGGCGGCAGCACCACTGGTGACCGATAGCCGCATCCCTTCGCGCACGACCTGGAGGTTCACGGGGTCAAGCGGGATCTGTTTCGTCGATGTCTGGATCTTGCGGGCGTTGCCCCTGGCATCGATGACTTCGGTGACAACGTGGGGGGTCACGAGAGTCCCGCCGTTCGCAACGGCTGCCGTCATGCGGGCGATCTGGACGGGGGAAGCGGTGACGTATTCCTGGCCGATGCCGAAGAAGCAGGTGTTGCCGTAGAACCAGTCTTCTTCGATGCCGAAGTTCTCGCGGGTGTACTGGCGCTTCCACTCCGGGCTGGGGACGCGCCCGGGTGCTTCGCCGCTGAGGTCGATCCCGGAACGCGCGCCGAAGCCGAAGTTTCGCGCCCAGGTGCCGAGGCGCGTGGCCCCAAGGCCCTGGAAGGACTCATCAAGCAGGCCACAGGCGACCGTGTAGAAGTAGATGTTGGACGACCAGGCAATGGCGCCCCTCAGGTCGAGGTAGCCATGGGCGCGCCAGTCGATAAGCGGGAAGGGGTTGCCGTGGATGTCGCGCTGCTCGAGGACGCGGCTGGGCACGTTCACGCCGAACGACGGGGTGATTACGCCCTCTTCAAGCCCGGCGGTAGCGGTCACGAGTTTGAAGACGGAGCCGGGAATGTTCTGGTCGCTGATGGCGTGGTTCACGAGCGGCCGCGACCAGGTGTTCTCGACCAGGCGCTGGTAGGCGGCCTGGTTGGCCGGGTCGTTGAGGTTGGTGAAGATGTCGTTGTCGTAGGTGGGGACTGAGGCGAGCGCGTAGATCTCGCCGGTCTTGACGTTCATGACGACGGCGGCCGCGGTGGGCGCATCGCCCTGATAGAGCCGCAGGACGTCGGCCACGTAGGCCTGGAGCTCTGCATCGATCGAGAGCTTGATGCTGCTGCCGGGCGTGGCGTCCTCGGTCCGAAGCACCTGCAGCACGCGCCCGAACGCATCGACTTCGTTCTGGCTCAGCCCGGGCTGACCGTGGAGGACTGATTCGTACTGGCCCTCGACTCCGGCCTTACCGACGAACTCCGTGAGCAGGTAACCCTTCCCGGCCAGCGACTGCGCGTCCTGTGCGTCCTGTGGGCCGATGTAGCCGAGGATGTGGCTCAGGGAGTCGTCCGTCATGTACTGGCGCGCCGGGGTGATAGTCAGAGTGACCCCTGGGAGGTCGACCGAAGCTTCTTCGAGGATGAGGGCTTCGCGCCGGGTGAGTCCCTGCCTCACGGGGATGTTGGTCCACGGACGGTCGGCGTATTCGGCGACGAGCGCCTGGATCTCAAGCGCCGGGACGGCGGTGAGTTCTTCGAGGCGCAGGTAGACGCGATAGCGGTCTGCCGGGTCACGGGGAAGGAAGTCGGGGGTAACAGTAGCCGTGTAGAGGCCGACGTTTTGCACCAGCTGCGTCCCGTTTCGGTCGTAGATGAGGCCGCGAGTCGGGACGATGGGAGAGGAGGTGATGTGGTTTTCGCGGGCGCGCCGGGCGTACTCGTCGCCGTTGATGAGCTGGAGGTTGACCAGCTGCAGGGTGAGGAGGCCGAAGAGGACAACGATGGCGACCTTCAGGAACCCGAGGTGGCCATGGGGGCGAGTGCGGCTCGGCCCACCGAGCCCGCCCCGCCGGCCATTGTCCAGGTATGCCATCTAGAACCCACCCCTCGCGAGGTCGAGCGTTTGCACACGCCATCGTAGGAGACGGCGGGGAAGATAGGCGACGGTGAGTAAAGCAAGGTCAAGAGCCGCGCCGGGGAGGAGGATATCGGTTGCAACGGTGCCTGCCTGGAATTCCGCGCCATGGACCACTGCTCCCATCGCGAATGTGAGCCGGGCCCAGATTCCGGCGAGGATGGTCACGGCCGCGATGCGCTGGAAGGGAGAGACTGGCCGAGGGCTGTTCAGCTCCAGCCAGCGCGCGAGCGGCAGGACTGGCAAGTAGGCGATGAGCGCCAGGCCGGGGTCGCGGTCGCTCAGGAAGCCGAGGCCGAGGGCAAGAAGCGGAAGAGCGAACATTCCTGCCCGTGCGCCGGAGAACGCGACGACGAGGACGTATGTGACGAGCACGAGGTCTGGGACGGCGGCGACGACCGGGAACAACGGCGCCACGGTGACCTGTGCGCAGATGGCGAGGAACAGGAGGACAGTGGCGCTAATGGGGCTCACGGCGCCACCAGGCTCGAGCGCTCGGGGGTGAAGCTTGTCAGCACGAGGACGGTCCGGACCGTGCCGAGGCGTACCGCGGGCTCGATCTTCACGGTCTTGTAGAGATCCTGTGGGGAGCCGGAGACTTCGCTGACGATGCCGATGAGCCGGCCCGGTGGGTAGTTACCTCCCAGGCCACTTGTGACAACGTGGTCGCCGGGCTTGATTTCGGCCTGGGCGTAGTCGAGGTAGATCTGCCGGTTGGCCGACCCCTTGACGATCCCTTCGATCTGGGTCTCCTGGATCTGGGCGTTCACGCGGCTCTCGCTATCGCTAATGAGGCGGATGAAGGAACGCCCGCCGGTCACGCGCGTCACCGTCCCGATGACGGTTCCGCGGCTCGAGAGCACCACCATGCCGGTTTCGATACCGCTGGAGGAGCCTTTGTCGATGGAGATGACGTCCTTCAGCGGGGAGCGGTCGTGCCCTACGACGTTCGCAGGGACGAGGTCGTCGTCGGTGAGTTCCTGGACGATACCAAGGGCGGCTTCCAGCTCCTGGACTCGCTGCGCATCGCCCTCGAGTTCGGCGATGCGGTTCAGGAGCGCTTCGTTCTCATCGACGAGCCGCCGGTTCTCGTCCTGGAGTTCGCGGATGCGCCCTGCGTCAGAGAGGAAGCTGGCGACGGGTTCGAATGTGGCGCTGAGGCCCTTCTCGACCGGTGACGTGAGGCGAAGGAAGCCGGACTGGAACGGCGAGAGCACTCCGACCTGGCCCGCGAGCGCCAGTGCGAGGGCCAGCGCGAGCATTGCGCCGAGCCACCAGCTATAACGAGACAGAATGAGCATTCGGGCTCTCCCGGGCGCCCACCGATGCTAGCGCCCGTTCCTCCGTGATGCCAGTTGGGACTGGACCTTCGCCAACATCTCCGTTTCTTCGAGCACTTCGCCAGCGCCGCGGACCACGCAGAGCAGTGGGTCTTCGGCGACGTACACCGGGAACCGCGTCTCCTGGCTGAGGCGCCGGTCGAGGCCCCGGAGCATCGCGCCACCGCCCGCGAGAGCGATGCCGTGCGCCATCAGGTCGCTCACCAGCTCGGGCGGCGTGACCTCGATGGACGATCGGACAGCCTCGACGATCGCGCTGATGGAGCCGGCGAGCGCATCCCTGATTTCAACGGTGCTGACGTCGACGGCCTTCGGGAGTCCCGTCGCGAGGTCGCGGCCGCGCAGGGTGATGATCTCCTCGGGGTCGAGGGGGGCGGCGGAGCCGGCAGTTTTCTTGATCTCCTCGGCGGTGCGCTCACCGATGAGGAGGTTATGGACCTGCCGGGCGTAGGCGATGATGTCCTGGTCCATCTCGTCACCTGCCACACGGATAGAGGTGCTGACCACCATGCCTCCGAGGGAGAGGACCGCGACCTCAGTGGTGCCGCCGCCGATATCGACGATCATGCAGCCTGCCGCTTCCATGACCGGGAGGCCCGCACCGATGGCGGCAGCCATGGGCTCTTCTATGAGGTAGCAGGCGCGCGCGCCGGCGTTGAGGGCGGCGTCGTGGACGGCGCGTTTCTCGACCTCTGTGACGCCGCTGGGGATGCCGATTACCACGCGCGGCTGGGCCAGGAAGCTCCGGTCGTGTACCGCGCGGATGAAGTAGCTGAGCATCTTCTCTGTGACTTCGAAGTCGGAGATCACGCCATCGCGGAGAGGGCGGACGGCGACGATGCTGGAAGGGGTGCGGCCGACCATGCGCTTGGCTTCGGCGCCGATGGCGAGCATGCG
>CAYPAZ010000071.1:0-9617 GCA_964408835.1 uncultured Anaerolineaceae bacterium | reverse complement strand
GTCTGTCCGTGGGCGAGGTTCGCCAGGCAATCGGCGGTGGCGGGGGCGATGACCATGAGGTTGGCGCGGCGGGCGACCTCGACGTGGGCCTCCGCTTCGGCCGCGGTGAACATGTCGACGACGACATCGCGGGCGGTGAGCGATTGGAACGTGAGCGGCGTGATGAACTTCGTTGCGGCCGGGGTCATTACGACTTCGACTTCGGCGCCGGCCTGGCGGAGTTTGCTTGCGAGGTCGGCGGCTTTGTAGGCGGCGATGCTGGCTGTGACGCCGAGGACGATTCGCTTGCTCTGGAGCGGGAGGTCAGTCATGGCTTGCGTCAGCCTCCGTTCAGCTCGTAGATGAGCCGCAGACCCGTGAGCGTGAGGTCGCGGTCGACGATATCGATGCAGGAGGTTTCGGCAGCGATCTGGCGCGCCCAGCCGCCGGTGCCGACGACGCTCGCGCCGCCGCCGAGCTCTTCCTTGAAGCGTGAGACCATGCCTTCGACGAGGCCGACGTAGCCGTAGAGGATGCCGGACTGCATGGCGTGGATGGTGTTCTTGCCGATCGCAGCTGGCGGGCGCTCGAGCTGGACGCGGTAGAGCATGGCGGCGCGGCTGAAGAGCGCCTCGCTGGCGATCCCGATGCCCGGGGCGATGGCGCCGCCGAGGTAGTCACCATCGGCATTCACGGCATCGAACACGGTGGCGGTGCCGAAGTCGACGACGATGACGGGAGCGCCATAGAGCTTGATCGCGGCTACGGCATCGATAATGCGGTCGGCGCCCAGCTGCTTGGGGTTGTCGTAGAGGATGCGCACGCCGGTGCGGAGCCCGTGGCCCACGACCATAGGCTCCATGTTGAAGAAGTTGCGGCAGACGTTTTCGAAGGTCGGGATGAGGGGTGGCACATCGCAGCCGAGAATGCACGCGGTCACAACATCGGGCGTGAGTTGGCGTGACTGGAGGAGGTTCAGGAGGAGGACGCCGTACTCGTCGGGCAGGCGTTCAGTCTCGACGCCGATCCGCCAGGTGGCGGTCAGCTCTTCGCCTTCGAACAGGCCGATGTGGATGGACGTGTTCCCCACGTCGAGCGCGAGCAACATCGCTCCGGACCTCCGGGGCTTCAGGGCCCTTGGCGGGTCCCCGTGCCGCTGGAAGGGTAACGCACCGGGCGGGGGAAGGTAATCCCCTTCTCATCAGATGGCAACCTGAGGAACACCCAAACGCACCCTGATTTCGATTACACTGGCGGGCATGACTTCCGTAGCGCCCTCTATACGCGAATCAGCGGCGGCAGCCCGTGGCGCCGCGCGCGAACTCGCGATGCTCAGCCGGACGCAAAAAGACGCCGCCCTGCATCGCGTGGCCGACCTGCTGGAGACCCGGCAGGACCAGGTCCTCTCCGCCAACGCCCACGACACTGCCCGGGTGCGCGAATCGGGGGCCGATGACTACTTCATCGAGCGCCTAACGCTGACTCCTGAGCGTTTGAACGGCATCGCCCGTGAGACGCGGCAGGTGGCTTCACTGGATGACCCCGTCGGGGAGATGTTCGACGCGCGGACGCTGCCGAACGGGCTGCGCATCGGCAGGCGCCGCGTGCCGCTGGGCGTGATCGCGTGCATCTACGAGTCGCGGCCGAACGTCACGATCGACATTGCGACGCTGTGTCTGAAGAGCGGGAATGCGGTGATCCTGCGGGGCGGGAAGGAGGCGCAGCAGACGAACACTGCGCTTGGGAGGCTGGTGAAGGAGGCGCTTTCGGAGTCGGGCATCCCGGGCGCGGCGGTGCAGGTGGTTTCCGACCCGGACCGGGCATTGGTAGACGAGATCCTGCAGATGACCGGCGAGATCGACCTTGTCATCCCGCGGGGAGGGCAGTCGCTGGTGGACAACGTGCGGAAGAATTCGCGGGTGCCGTACGTGGCCGGGGGCGTGGGCGTGGTGCACATCTACGTAGACAGGGACGCCCGGCTGGACATGGCGGTCGATATCGTGGACAACGCGAAGCGGCGGCGGTACAGCATCTGCAACGCGGTGGACACGGTGATCGTGCACGAAGCGATCGCGGAGTTCCTGTTGCCCAAGCTGGCGGTGATGTGGGCCGGGAGCGTCACAGTGCTGTGCGATGATCGGGCGCTCGGCATACTTTCCCCGTTCGGAGAGAAGGGCCTCGCGGTCCAGCCGGCAATGGCGGAGGACTGGGATACGGAGCACCTGGCGCTCCGGGCCGGAATCCGCATTGTTGACGACATCGATGGGGCGCTGAAGCACATCGAGGAGCACGGCAGCGGACACAGCGAAGCGATCGTGACTGAGCGCTACGACCTCGCCATGCGGTTCCTGGACGAAGTGGATTCGGCGGTGGTGTACGTCAACACGAGCACGCAGTTCACCGATGGGGCGCAATTCGGGCTCGGCGCCGAAGTCGCGATTTCCACCGGGAAGGTGCACGCGCGGGGACCGATCGGGCTGCGGGAGTTGACGAGCTACAAGTGGGTGGTGATGGGTGATGGACAGGTGCGGCCGAAGTGATTTCGTTCGAGCGCGAGGTCCGCACTCCGCACAGCGAGGCCTACCACATCCTGGAGGACGGCAGCATCGTCGGGCGGATCGACATCCACTACCAGGGGGCGAACGTGTACGCGACGCTCGCGACGACGGCGGACGCGAACCAGGAGCGCATCCAGGAGCTGATCGACGCCGCCGATGAGCAGCTGGTGATGACGGCTGACCCCTACCGGGAGGACTTCGTGGTGACGGTGTGGCGTGGGTCGCCGGCGGGGGTGTTCAGCGACGGTGACGACGATGACGAGGAGGAGGACGGCCCGACGTTCCGCCTTGGGGACATCGCGCCGAACTAAAGGGGCTACAGCTGGCTTTCCCCGAGGATGTCTTGGAGGTGGGTGCGGATGTGGCCGACGGCGACGGCGTTGAGGACGCTGCCGAGAGGGCCGGGGATGCCGCCGCCCGAACGGATAGGGACGGCCAGGAGGGCTTCGTCGGCAGCTTCGATGGCGGCGATGGTCTTTGCGCGGTTGCGGGCGAACTCGTCGAGCAGTTCAGTGGCGGGGACGCCCTCACGCTTCGCCACCTGGCGTTCGTTGTAGCTGTCGATGCCGCCCTGGGCCGGGCGGGTGGGCAGGCCCTCTTCGGTCTTCGGGGCGATTTCGGCGTTGCGGGCGATATCGAGGAGGTTGGCGTAGGTCCACTCGATCGAGGCGACGTGGGCAAGGATCTGGCGGCCGTTCCAGCCGTTTTCGTACCGGCCCTCCTCGAACGCCTCTGTGGGGACGGCCCGGAGGCGGGAGAGGAACTCGTCGCCGCTTTCGCGAAGTGCGGCGAGGAGTTCCGCCTTCGCTGGCGGGGTGGCGGACGTGGTGCGATAGCTCTGCTCCTCGGTCATCCCCGTTACCTCCTGGTTGCCGGGTTGTCCTTGTACGGTCCGTCGCGCCAGGCGAGGACCTCCTTGAGCCCGGCGCCGCTGGTCATGGCTTCGCGCATGCGGTCCTGGTATTCGTAGGAGTAGGCGGTGAACTGGGCAGCGGCATCGAGGTCGGTGCTGCTGCGGACCGACGAATAGATGCCCATGTTCTCATAGAAGCGGTTCATGTTGAGCTTGAGGATCGCGAGATGGTCCGCGCTCATGTTGGCGATGCGGTCGGCGAAGGCAATGGTGCGATCCTCAAGCTCGGCAGCGGGCCAGGCGTAGTTGACCATGCCGATGGCCTCGGCCTCGGTGCCGGTGACGTTATCGCCGGTGTAGTACAGCTCCTTGGCCTTGCGCATGCCGATGACGAGGGGCCAGATGACGCCGGTGCGCGAGGTGCCGAGAGCGCGCAGGCCAGGATGGCCGAGCTGGGCATCTTCAGCGGCGACGACGAGGTCGGCCATCATGGCGAGCTCGCAACCGCCCGCGAGGCAGTAACCGTGGACCTGGGCGATGGTGACGCGGGACATGTTCCAGAAGTACATGTGGATGTCGGTTACCTGTTGCATGCCCATGCGGACGCCCATGACGAGACGGCGGCCCTTTTCGTCGGTGCCCTGGTATCGGCGGACGACGCCATCGGCGCCGCCGCGGGAGGGGGTCAGGTCATAGCCGGCGCTGAAGGTGCGCCCGGCGCCGCGAAGGATGATGACGCGGCAGGAGTGGTCGGCTTCGAAGTCGTGGAGGGCGTCGTTGAGTTCGAAGAGAAGTTCCTGGGAGAGGGAGTTCATCTTCTCGGGGCGATTGAGGGTGATCCGGCCGACGCGGCCATCGGTGCCGACGCGGTCGATGAGCAGGTTCTGGAATTCGCGGCTCATGTGCTGTTCCTCGGGGGTGGGAGTGGTGTGGGAACGCTACATGAGCGGCGGTGGCGCGGCCACCGTCACGCCCCCGGGAGTGCGGCTGGCGAAGGAGCGGGCATCTGGCCACTGCGATAGATGCCGCGGAGGTATGGCCCGGTTCGGAAGCTGCCGAGAACGATGACCACGAACACGAGCCCGGGGACGAGGAACAGGGCGGGCGCGCCAACGGCATCGGCAGCCCAGGCGAAGAGGAGATTGGCGAAGGCCATCACTCCACCGGCGACCATGAGGAAGAGGCTCATCACGCGGCCACGGACGGCATCGGGGAGGACTTCCTGGAGCAGCACAGCGGCGAGAGCCATGAACATGGCCTGCGAGAGGCCCATGATGCTCGCGGAAACTGCCGCCATGCCGACGTTGACGCTGATGGCCATGAGCACGGGAGAGAGGCCGCTTACGAGGGCGGTGGCGAGGAATACCGGGCCGCGTGGCCAGTCGGGGTTCGCGGAGAGCAGGAAGGTGCCGAGGAGGGCGCCGACCCCGACGCCCAGCACCATCACCGTGAACCCGGTCTCGCCGCCGTGGATGTGCTCTTCTGAGAAGCCGGGGAGCATGGCATCAAACGACATCGTGAGGGCGCAGTGGGCGGTCACGAGGATGAAGACCGCCGCGACGGGCCCGGTTGAGCGGACGTAGGCGATCCCCTCGCGGAGGTTCCCGGCGACATCGGCAAGGCGCTCGACGCCGCCGCGGGAAGAGGTGCGCACCTGGCGGACGGTGAGGAATGCAACGAGGGCGAAGAGCACGGCGATGCCATAGGCGCCCTCTGGCCCCACGGTTGCGAGGAGCGGCCCGGCGAGGATGGGTCCGACAGCCCGAGAGCCGTGCTGGGTCATGGATGTGAGGGCGACGGCGTTGGCGAGGTGCTCCGGAGGCACGACGTTCGCGACGAGGGCCTGGTCGGACGGGAGTTCGACGGCGCGTACGAGGCCCTGGAGCAGGGCGAGAGTGATCACCATCCAGACTTCGAGGACGCCCGTGGCGGCGAGCGCGAAAAGGACGCCGGTGACCGCGAGCGCGCCGAGCCGCGTGAGCCGGACGAGCAGCCGACGCTCAATGCGATCGGCGATGGTGCCGCCGAAGGGGGCCAGGAGGAACGGGGACATGGAGGCGAACGTGGAGACGCCGACCCACGCGGAAGACTCGCTGAGGTGGTAGACAGCCCACGCGTTGCCCAGGAGGAGCGTCCACAGGGCGACGTTGGAAGCAGCCGTGCCTCCCCAAAGGAAGCGGAAGTCCCGGTGGCGGGTGGCGGGGAAGCGCGAGTGGAGCCTCTGGACCATGCTCGCCGGAGCGTACCAGTCCTTCAGATAGGCGGCGCGGGCGATTGTTATACGTCTGAGAGCGGAGGGCGGGCGGCGTGACGCGGTAGCGAGTGCGGGGCGGCGATCATCTGCGGGACTCTCTACGAATGCGCTATCCTTATTAGGAAGAATTCCGAGGAACAAGGAGAAGACGAATGACAGCGACCATGACACGCCCGCCCGACATCGCGCTACCGGCGGAGGAGATCAAGAAGACGCGGCGCGAGAAGATCGTCGCCGGGCTGAACGCGAACCTCTCGAACCTGCAGGACCTGGCGATGGCCGCCAAGCAGGCGCACTGGAACGTCCGCGGCCCCAACTTCTACGGGCTGCACGAGCTCTTCGATACCGTGGCGAGCGAAGTGCGCGAGTACGGTGACGAGGTCGCGGAGCGCGTGGTGACGCTCGGGGGGACCGCCCACGGCACGCTGCAGGATGCGGCCAAGGGTTCGAAGCTGAGGGCTTACCCGAGCGATGAACGTAGCTGGAGGGCGCTCGCAAAGGAGCTGCACGCACGGATGCACGCGACGGCCGAGGTGCTGCGTGCTGGTGCGGAGGACACTGAGGACGACCTCGCCACGCAGGACCTGTACATCGAGGTGGTCCGGGGGATTGAGAAGCGGGCTTGGATGGTCGAGGCCCACTTCGACGGTACGGCCTGATTGGAGATCGCGGAGATGACAGGACCCGAGACCCTGGACCGGGCGTCGCTTTCGGAGGCGCTGCGAAGCCAGGGGCTGCGCGTGACGACGCAACGGCTGGAGGTCTACCAGGCGCTGGTGGACCTCGGCCGGCACGCGACGCCTGAGGAAGTGCTGCAACAGGTCCGGACGCGGCAGCCTTCGATTTCGTTCAATACGGTGTACGAAACGTTGGAGACGCTGCGGCGGACGAGCGCGATCCGCCGTGGGGACGTGGCAGCCGGCCCGCTGCGGTACGACGCGAACACGGCGCCGCACCACCACCTGGTGTGCCGCCAGTGCGGGGCACAGGAGGACGTGGAGTGCATCGTGAGCGAACGTCCCTGCCTCGAGCCGCCGGAAACTCGCGGCTTCGTTATCGAGGAGGCTGCGGTGACCTTCTTCGGGCTGTGTGGGGCATGCAAGGCTGGTGACGGTGGGCGGGCCGCGGCGGGGCGGGCGGTAAAGCGACGAGAGGTCTAACGCGCTCCTTGCTGCCTGTTCAGAGAAAACGGGGCATACTGGTTGAGGAAGGGGACTGCTTCATCCATGAGCACGCTGATCGACGACCGCGACGACGCCCCCGTGCAGCCACCCGAGCAGCTGCCAGTGACCGAAGGCATGTTCCGGTGCAAGCGCTGCAACCTGAGCTACCTCCCCAACCGATCGACGAGCGCCCTGCGCCTGACGTACTGCAGTTTCCTTTGCGAACTGGGCGACCTCGGCTTCAGCATGGATGGGCTGGAGCGAATGGAACCGCCGCGCAAGGCCGACCCCGCCGATATCGAGCCAGAGCCTGAGCCCGCCGGCGCCGCGGCTGAGTAACGAGTCCTTCGAACACGGATCCCGTCGACCGGCTACCATTGCGCGACACTCCCTGAGGAGGTCCTGAAGCATGGCTGAGCCTTCCAGTTCACCCGGCATAGGCGACCGCGCTCGCGGTGCATTCGAAGAGAGCCGCACGCGGCACTTCGTCGTTCGGCACAACGGCAACGTGGCGGTGGACATCCCGCTGTGGCTGTTCATCGTGTTCATCATCTTCGGCATGCCGGCGGCGGTGATCGGCATCGTGGTGGCGGTCATAGCCGGCGCGGAGCTCCAGTTCACGCCACCAACCCGCGCCCTGGAGGAGGAGCCAGCGCCAGAAGCTTCGGAAGAGGGCAGGCCACCCGCGGAGCTGCCAGACCAGGACTGACGATCACCCGGCTCGCTTTCCGTGGGCGGGTGCGAGGCTCTACGCTGGATCGACCAACCCCCTGAGGTTTCGCTTTCGATGACCATCCTCTCCGATGGCTATGTCCCTGAACGCGCCATGGTTGTGGTGGCGCACCCTGACGATGCGGAGTTCATGATCGCGGGCACGGCTGCTCGCTGGACGGCCGCGGGATCCGAGATGACCTACGTGGTGGTCACGAAGGGCGATAAAGGGTCGGACGACCCGGAGATGACGCCGGCGAAGCTGACCGCTATCCGGGCGCAGGAACAGCGAGACGCGTGCGAGATCCTCGGCGTCCAGAACGTGGTGTTCATGGGGTATGAGGACGGTTACCTGGAGCACACGCTGCAGCTCAGGCGGGACATCACCCGGCTTATCCGGCAGTACCGGCCCGAGGTGGTGGCCTGCTTCGACCCGACGAGCCGATGGATCAGCGACTTCTACCCGAACCACCCGGACCACCGCGCAAGCGGCGATGCGACGGTGGACGCTGTATTCCCCAGCGCCCGGGACCGGCTGACGTTCCCGGAACTGCTGACGGACGGGCTGGAGCCGTGGAAGGTGGCTCAGCTGTGGCTGGCAAATTCGAGCCAGCCGAACGTGTGGGTGGACATCGCGAGCACGCTGGAGCAGAAGAAGCGGGCACTGCTCGCGCATGTGAGCCAGATCCCTCCGGAGATGGCGGAGTTCGCCGAGGGGTTCGCACGGATGGCCGCGGGGGGGCAGGACGGAGTGGAGGTAGCGGAGAGTTTCCGCCGGATCCTGCTCGATGTTTCTCCGGCGGACTGGGCCCGGGGAAACGGGCCCACCGCGAAATGACGTACTCGATCATCGCGTTCGACGCGGAGACTCAGGAGATTGGCATCGGGGTGCAGACGCACCAGCCGGGGGTGGGTGCGGTGGTACCGTGGGTGAAGTGGGGCGTGGGCGCGGTAGCGACCCAGGCGATGGTCAACCTGGCGTTCGGCCCCCAGGGGCTGGCACTGCTGGAGACAGGATTGACGGCGCAGGCGACGCTCGATGCACTGCTGGCCGCGGACCCGGACCGCGAGGTGCGGCAGGTGGCGGTGATGACGGCCAGGGGCGAGGTGGTGGCCCACACCGGCGCGACGACGATCCCGCACGCCGGCCACCGCCTGGGCGATGGCTACAGTGTGCAGGCGAACATGATGCTGAACGACACGGTGCCGGTAGCCATGGCCACGGCTTACGAGTCGGCGACGGGACCGCTTGTCGAGCGGATCCTGGCAACGCTGGAGGCTGCCGAGGCGGAAGGCGGGGACATCCGGGGGATGCAGTCGGCGGCGATACGGATCAGTGGGCCGGCGATGCCCCGATACCGGGAAACGGACGTCCGCATCGACAACAGCGCGGCGCCGCTGGCGGAGTTGCGCCGGCTGGTGGACCTCTATGAGGCACAGAGGGAGCTGCTGAAAGTGACCGCGGAGTCGCTCGTGGGCAGGCCTGAGGCCGAGACGCTGGCGACGGCGATGGCGGCGCACGCGGCGGCGCAGGTGCGGTATCCCTCGGACGAGACGACCTTCTGGTTCGCGGTGCGGACGCTCCACCCGGCAGGGTTCACGGGCGAGGCGGCCGGGCTGCTGGGGCCGCTGTTCGAACGTGCGCCGCAATGGCGGGAGCTGTTACACCGTCTCCAGATGCCGGGACTTGAAGCGCTGCGTGAACGCTTCCCGGTCTAACGGGCTGCGCCCCAGCTCTCCCAGTAGGTCCGCTGCCGGGCCGGGACACGAGAGGCTGGCTTGAAGTCGACACCGCTGAAATAGGCCACAGGGAGGAGCACGCCCTGGGTGATGTGCTCCGGGAGGCCGAGGATTTCGGCGACAGCCTTCTCGTTGAAGAGGTGAATCGTGGTCCAGGCGGCACCAAGCCCGCGGGCGCGGGCGGCCAGCATGAAGGACCAGGCGGCGGGAAGCAGGCTGCCGTAGATGCTCGCCTGGGCGGCGGGGCCGGCGTTCTCGACCCGGCCTTCGATGCAGGGGATGACGAACACGGGGGCCTGGTGCATGGTCTCGGCGAGGTAGGTGGCCGAATCGCGGACTTTCGGCTGGGCGACGTGGCG
>CAYPAZ010000070.1:0-9738 GCA_964408835.1 uncultured Anaerolineaceae bacterium | reverse complement strand
GCGGCCGATTCACGCTGTCCTACGCTGACTACGAGGAACTCGCGGCGGAGCTTGGCGTCCCGGAGGAGTCTTTCGCGGAGTACCGCCCGCGATACAACATCGCACCGACGGACTCGCACTGGATAGTCCGGATGAAGCTGGAGGACCGGGAGCTGCTGCCGGCGAAGTGGGGGCTTATTAACTGGTGGGCGAAGGACGCCAAAGGAGCGGCGCGCCAGATCAACGCCCGCGCGGAGACACTCCAGGAGCGCCCTGCGTTTCGCGAGGCTTTCGCCGGGCGCCGCTGCGTTGTGCCGGCGGATGGGTTCTTCGAGTGGGAGGGGGCGAGGGAGAACCGGCGACCGATCTGGTACCACCGGCCGGATGGCGGTGTCGTGCTGTTCGCGGGCCTGTACGAGTCGTGGCAACCGAAACCGGGTGAATGGCAGCGGACCTTCACCATCGTGACCACCGGCCCCAACAAGCACATCGCGCCGGTGCACGACCGGATGCCCGTTATCCTCCCGGCGGCCGACGTGGATGAGTGGCTCAACCCGCGCGAGGAGGACACGGAGAAGCTGCTCGGGTTGCTCCGGCCCGCGCCCGAGGAGATGCTGGTCGCCCGGTATGTGTCGCCCCTGGCGAACTCGGTGAAGAACGACATCCCGGAGGTGCTGGAGGAGGCCCCGAGACTGCTATGACCACGCCGAAGCGGGATCTCCACGAACAGAACCGGCGCTCCTGGAACCTGGCCACGCAAGCGCACAACAGCCACAAGGGGGACCAGGCCGCGTTCCTGCGAGGAGGTGGCACGACGCTCTCTCCAGAGGAGCTGGAGCTGCTCGGGGACGTGCGTGGCAAGCGGCTAGTGCACCTGCAGTGCAACGCGGGGCAGGACACCCTCAGCCTGGCGCAACTCGGGGCGGTGGTGACCGGGGTGGATATCAGCGATGAGGCGGTCGCGTTCGCAACGCGACTCTCCGCGGAAAGTGGCATCCCGGGGAGGTTCGTGCGGGCGGATGTGTATGACTGGTTGGCAGAGGCAGCGGAGGGGGAATTCGACCTTGCTTTCTCATCCTACGGGGCGATCTGCTGGCTTTCGGACCTGGAGACGTGGGCGTCGGGCATAGCCAGGACGCTGAAGCCCGGCGGGCGATTCGCGCTGGTGGAGTTCCATCCGACGGCGTGGATGTTCGAGGAGGATTGGACGCTGAAGTACCCCTACCGGTCAGGCGGGAGGGAGCTGACATTCGAGGAGGGTATCGGCGATTACGTAGCGGCGGCCGGGGAGTCGCTGGCGCCTTCGGGATACGAGGAGGGGGTGAAGGACTTCGTGAACCCCGAGGCTTCGCATGAGTTCGCGTGGGCGCTCGCGGATGTCATCGGGGCGTTTCTGAGAGCGGGAATGGTGCTGGAGCGATTTGAAGAGTACCCGTATTCGAACGGTGCGGCGCTGTTCCAGGACATGGGCCATGGTCCCGGGAACCGCCGGGTGCCGCCAGCGCACGTACCCGAAGGGTTCCCGTTGATGTTTGGGGTGGCGTTCCGGAAGCCGGACTAACGGCCGCCCCCGAGTTCGGCAGCCAGGCTGTGGAGCAGCTCGAGTCGCTGGCGGTGCCACTTGCTGGCGAGGCCGCTGGAGGACGGGATGACCCATAGCCGCGTGACCCCGAGGCGTTCGGGTTGTTCGCCATATGCCCGCATGGCGAGGTCGCGAGGTGGGAGGCCGAGGGCGTGCCGGCCGAACAGCTGGTAGATGCCCCTTCCGCTGAACACGGCAACCGTGGGCTGGTGAACCAGGAGTTCCCGGTGGAGGCGGGCGGCGCCCTCGGCGATCTCGGCGGACGTCAGTTCGCTGGCGCGAAGGGTCGGGCGGCAACACATGTCGGTGAAGCCGATGCCGGCTTCGTCCATGAGCAAACGGTCATCGCTGGGGCCAACGTCTCTGCCGGCGAGACCGCTCCGGCTCAGGTGGGGCCAGAACATGTTGCCGGGACGAGCGTAGTAGTGGCCAGCGCGCGCCGACTCCAGTCCCGGGTTGTAGCCGATGAACACCAATCGCAGGCCGGGCCGGAGGTAGTGCGGCAGGGTTGGGAGCTCGCCGGACGTCATCCGGCGGGTCCCAGTTTGAAACGGACCTTCGGCCTGGAGAGGCGAACATAGTCGGGCTCCGCAGACTGCCCCGGCGCAAGCGGGAACACGAGCACGAACTCCCGGGTCTCCAGTGCGCCGAACTCCATAGAGGTCTCGGGGCGCTCCGCCCGTGGCCCCCGCGGCTCAACGAGGGCGCCGCCTTCGAGCACGAGGAGCCAGTCGGAAGGCTCGGTGGCCCAGCCCTCTTCGACGCGGACGACCATGCGCACCTCGATGGCGTCGGTCCCTGTTGTCCGCTCCCAGGCGAGGATGCCGATCTGGCGGTCGTTGGTTTCGTACCGTTCGCCTGCTTCGACCACGTCTTCGCCGTAGATGGAGCGCAGGATAGGAGGGAGAGCATAAAGGGCGAACATGATCCCGAAGATGACCCCGAGTACAGCACCAGTCACGATGCAGCCGGTGCGCCCTTCGACCTTCTCCTTCCCGGGTTGGCTCAGGACGCGGCGGCGGGTGGGCTGGGAGGGTTCGCCGCCGGGGTCGGTCATGCCTACATCCTAAAGCGCCTTCCCGGCAGCCGCGGCTACAATCGGAGCCATGGACTACGGCGAAGCCATCGACTTCCTGCTTTCGTTGAACGACATGGAGCGCGGCTTCCAGGGGCAGGGTTCGATGAACCCGACGATGAGCCTTGCGTCCATCCGGTCGCTCCTCTCGCGGCTGAACGACCCGCACCTTGGGCGCCCGACGGTGCACGTGACGGGGTCGAAGGGCAAGGGCACGACGGCCCACATGATCTCGGGCATCCTGCGGCGGGCCGGGCCGACGGCGCTGTTCACCAGCCCGCACCTGCATTCGTTCACAGAGCGCATCGCGTTCGATGGGGACGCGGTCTCACCCGAGGAGCTCGCGGCGGCTATGGGGGCGATCATGCACGCGGTGGAGGATGAGCGCGCAAGTGACCACGGCGAGCTCTCGACGTTCGGGGTATTGACCGCGCTCTTCTTCTGGCTGGTGCGGGCGCAGCTCCCGGCCATCAAGTGGCAGGTGGTCGAAGTCGGCCTGGGAGGCACGTTCGATACGACGAACGTGTTCGAATCGCCCGAGGTCGTGGTCATTACACCTATCTCGCTCGAGCACACGGCCATCCTGGGGTCTACCACGGTGGAGATCGCGAAGGACAAGGTGGGGCTGGTGAAGCCAGGGTCGACGTGTGTGCTGGGGCGGCAGCAGGACGCGGCGGTGGTCGAGGTAGTGAGCGCTCACTGCGAAGAAGCCGGCGCCACCCTGGTGGATGTCGCAGGGAGCTATGACATAGAGCCGCTGGAGCACTTTCCGTACGGCCAGTCGTTCAACCTGACGGGGCCGGGGGGGACGTACGAGCTGCGGACGCCAATGCTGGGACGCCACCAACTGGAGAATGCGGCGACCGCGGTGGCGGCCGTCGAGGTCCTGCGGGAGCGCGGCCACGACATCCCGGCGGACGCGATCGTCGACGGCATTGCGCGCACCCGGGTGAGCGGGCGGATGGAGGTGATGGGGCAGGCTCCGCTCATAGTCGCGGATGGGGCGCACAACGGGGAGAGCGCGAAGGCGCTGGCACAGGCGCTGCGAGATTACTTCGAGTGGGAGCGCTGCTTCTTTGTGATCGGGGCTGCGGTCGACAAGGACGTGCGGGCGATGGGGTTCCAGCTGGCGAAGCTGGCCGAGCTGATCGTGTGTACGCGCTACAACAGCGCGCGGTCGATGGACCCGTACGTGATGATCCAGGAGGTGGGATTCCTCGGTCCTCCGGCGGTGGCCGAGGAGTCGGTGGCGGCTGCGCTTGAGACGGCTCTGGGCCACGCGAAGGAGGGCGACCTGATTTGCATCACTGGTTCGCTCTACGTGGTGGCGGAGGCGCGGGAGCACTTGCTGGGGGAGTCGGTGGTGCGAAGGTAAGCTTGCCCACGGGACCGGCTTACCTGTGGGAATCCGGGTTTGCCATAACGTCGCAGGTTGCAATGACTTCGTAACCTCGGCGGCAATCCAGAAGGGTCGCTTTGTCGTTTAAATGTCGAGGGGGTGTTTTTGCGCCCCCGATAACCGGACCCGAATCAGGAGGGATTCCTTGACCTCAAGCGACTATTGGAACCGCTACTGGCGCAGCCAGCGCTTCAGCAGGAGGCGCGTGCTGGCCACCACCGGGACAGGCGCCGTGGGCGCCGCCGGGCTCGCGCTCGTGGGTTGTGGTGACGATGACGACGACAACGGCGGCACCGGGCCGACCGCGACGACGCCGCCAGGGACGCAACCCACTCCCACTCCCGACCCGGATACGCCGGAGCCGGGCGGGATCCTGCGCACTGTCGACGGGCCCGTTGGCTCGCTGCTCGACATCCACCGGACGAACACGCCGTTCGAGTCGGCGGGTGTGTGGCACTGGGCGGGGAACTTCCTGGTGCGGTTCGGCATACAGGAGCCGCATTTGCCGGAGCCGGACCTGGCGATGGCGCAGCCCGAGATCACGGACGACGGCCTGACGCTCACGTTCACGCTGAACCCGGAAGCGAAGTGGCAGGATCGGGCGCCCGTGAGCGGCCGGGCGGTCGACGCCGAGGACGTAGTGGCAACGTTCGAGCGGATCAAGAACCCGGAGACGACTTCGCCGCGCGCGGGCAACTACTCCAACGTTGAGAGCATCACGGCGATCGATGCGCAGACCGTGCAGTTCAAGCTGATGGCGCCGCAGGCCGACCTGCTGAACGCGATGTCGGACCAGTACGACCTGATCATCCCGAAGGAGATCGCCGAGCGCGGGGTGAACGCCATCCAGAGCGCCGCGGACGTCATTGGCTCGGGCCCGTACGAGCTCTCGAACTTCGAGGCGGGCCAGCGGATCCAGATGACGAAACGCCAGGACGGATACTGGAAGCCGAACACGGCGTGGCTCGATGGCTGGGACGTTGTGAACCAGCCGGACAACCAGGCGAAGTCGAACGCGCTCCGCGCGGGCGAGGCTGACTATCTCGGGTTGCCGGTGGACCTGGCGGCCGAGTACGAAAACGACGCGAACTTCCGGATAACCTTCGCCCCGAACCCGACCCGGGAGTGCCTGCTCATCAACCACAACCGGGAGCCGTACAACAACCCCATGGTGCGCCAGGCGCTTTCGATGGCGATCAACCGGCCGCAGGTGTACGAGCTTGCGTTCTCGGGTGGCGGCCAGGTGGGCGGCCCGATGAGCCCGGCCGCGGCGCCGTGGATCATCCCGGATGAGGAGCTGTTCACGCTGCCCGGTTACCGCGACCGGAACACCGAGCTCACCGAGGCGAGGGCACTGCTCAGCGCCGCCGGTTTCCCGGACGGCTTCGAGGATTCGATCCTGACGGTGACGGCGTTCACGGTGGACCTGGTGAACGACGTGATCGTTTCGAACCTTGCGGACATCGGCGTGCGGCTGACAACGGAGAACATCGGCACGGACTTCGCGGTCTTCCTGGGCCGGGAAGTGGCGCGTGAGTACACGCTCGCTTCGACGTTGTTCCTTTCAGGTCCGTACCCGGACGCGCAGCTCTACATCTACCACCACAGCACGAACGGCAGCCGGAACTACGGTGACTACTCCGACCCGGAAGTGGACGCGATGCTTGAGCAGCAACGCGGCATCTACGACTACGAAGAGCGCCGGGCGATTGTGCTCGACATCCAGCGGAAGCTGATCAACGAGCCGGGTCCGGCATGGATCGGGTCACGCGTGCTGTACACCGTTTCGAACACCCGGGTGCGGAACATCCGGTCGTTCCCCTTCCTTAACGGGTTCAACGGTGCGGAGAATGTCTGGCTGAAGAGCTAGCCCACAAAGCCGGCTGATCAGGCTAGAATCCCGGGTGCGGACTTGCCAGGGGCAGGTCCGCACCCACCGTTGAGGGGGCGTTGTGTACCAGTTCGTCGCCCGGCGAATCCTGCTCGCGATCCCGACGCTGTTCATCGTCACGTTCCTGATCTTCGGGATGCTTCGGCTCGACCCGGACTCGGTCGCGTTCGCGCGGCTTGGAGAGGCGTACACGCCGGAGGCCGCGGCGCGAGTGAAGGCGGAGTACGGGCTTGATAAGCCGATCTACACGGAGTACTTCCGCTGGATGGGGAACATCCTCACGGGCGACTGGGGGAGGTCAGCGTACTCGTTCCAGCCGGTGCTCAAGGAGATGGGCCCGAAGATCGCGGTGAGCATGGAGCTAGCGCTGCTGGCGGTGGTCTTCGCGCTCATCATCGGGGTGCCGATCGGGGTGTTCTCGGCCATGCGGCAGGATCAATGGCCGGATTACATCCTGCGGAGCTTCGCGGTGCTGGGGCTGGCGGTGCCGGGCTTTTACATCGCGACGATCGTGCTCGCGATCCTGGCCAGCCAGGCAGGCTGGATCCCGGCGACGCGTTACGTATCGTTCTTCGATAACCCGCTGGTGAACCTGAGGAACATGTGGCTGCCGGCGTTCATCCTTTCGCTGGCGACCGCGGCGCAGGTGATGCGGTTCGCTCGCACGATGATGCTGGAAGTGCTCCGCCAGGACTACATCCGCACGGCGTGGGCGAAAGGCATGCGGGAACGCACCGTGGTCACGCGCCACGCCCTGAAGAACGCAATGCTTCCGGTCATCACGGTGATCGGTATCACGATGGCGTTCCTGGTGGGCGGGACGGTGATCTTCGAGACACTGTTCACGCTTCCCGGACTGGGGCGGCACCTCATCGTGGCGGTGCAGCAGCGCGACTTCGCTGTGGTGCAGGGGGTGACGCTGTTCTTCGCGGTGGCGGTCGTGTTGATCAACCTCGTGGTGGATGTGAGCTACACCATTCTCGACCCACGGGCACGGACCTGAGCCATGGCAGAAGCAACGGCTGCACCGGTACTCCAACCCGACCTGGCCCGCGGCCCTTCGACGCTCAGCCGATGGGCGGGTTTCTTCGTGAACCTGATGAGGCGCAAGCCCATGGGGTTCGCCAGCCTCGTGTTCATCGTCGTGATGGCTGTGGTGGGGATCTTTCCAAGCATGTTCGCGACGCATAGCCCGGGCCAGGCGGGAGTCGGGAGCGGCCAGTACCAGTCCTACTGCCTTGGCCCGAAGGACACGTTCCTCTGCCCGACGAAGGTGACTTCGTCGGGGCTGACTGGACGGACGACGGTACTCGAAGGGAGCTGGAAGCAGCCCCTTGGCACGGACCAGCTGAACCGGGACATCTACAGCCGCATCGTCTACGGGGCGCGCTATGCGGTGATGCTCGGGTTCGGGGCGGTGCTCTTGAGTTCCGCCATCGCGCTCCTGGTTGGTGTCACGAGCGGATACCTGGGTGGCAAGTTCGACGCAGTCGTCCAGCGATTCGTGGACGCAATCATGGCGTTGCCAACTCTGGTAGTGCTGCTCGCCGTGCCCATTGCTATCGGGCGGGCAGACCTCGATGGGCCGTTGCCCTTCGATAGTCCGGGCGTTTCGTTCTTCAAGCTGGGCGTCGTGCTCGGGGTGCTGGGTGGCGCTGGAGGTTCGAGGGTGATCCGGTCGGCGGTGATCTCTGTCCGCTCGTCGCAGTATCTGGACGCGGCGCGGACGCTGGGGGCGACGGACCCGCGGATCATGGTGCGGCACATTGTGCCGAACATCTTCGGGCCGCTCATCGTCCAGGCGACGATCGGGTTGGGGGGGATCATCCTCGCGGAGTCCGCGCTGAGCTTCCTCGGCTTCGGCGTGCAGGACCCGAACCGCCCCACGTGGGGTCAGATGTTGAACCTTGGCCAGCGCGTTTCGAACCTGCATCCGTTCCAGGCTGTATGGCCGGGGCTGGCGATTACGCTGGCAGTGTTCAGCTTCAACATGCTGGGCGATGCGCTGCGTGACCTGCTGGACCCGCGGCTGCGCGGGGCGCGGGGGGCGTTCGGGTAGGACTCCCCTGGGCGCGGTTCGTCCGTATACTCCGGCGAACGCACCGAGGAGGGATCCGATGGCCACCATCCAGTCCGCAACCGGGCCCATCGACACTGCCGACATGGGTTTCACGTTGATGCACGAGCACCTGCTGGTGCTCTGGCCGCCCATCTACCAGCAGTACCCTGAGATGTTCGACCGCGAGGGGCTGATGGCAACCGCGGTGGAGAAGCTGAAGAAGGCGAAAGAGGCCGGGATCCGCACGATGGTGGACCTGACGCCGATCGACCTTGGCCGGAATGCGCCGTTCATCAAGGAGGCCGCTCAGAAGGCGGGGATGCAGATCATCGTGGCGACCGGGCTCTACTACCAGGTGCCGTTTTACTTCCTTTACCGTCCCGACCAGGCGATGACGGACCTGATGGTGAAGGACATCACGGAGGGGATCGGGACCACCGGGATCCGGGCGAACGTGATCAAGTGCGCCACGGAACCGGAGATGCACCCGATGAACGAGCGGGTACTCCGGGCTTCGGCGAAAGCGCACAGGATGACGGGCGTGCCGATCTGCACGCACACCTATCCCGCCAACCGCACCGGGCTGGACCAGCAGCGGGTGTTCAAGGAGGAAGGAGTGGACCTTGGCCGGACGGTGATCGGCCACTCGGACGACACGCACGACATGTCCTACCTGGAACAGATCATCGAGAACGGCTCGTTCTGCGGGATGGACCGCATTGGGCTGCAGGAGCCCAACACGAGCGAGCAGCGGGCGGACATGATCGCCAGGCTGGTAGAGAAGGGGTACGCCGAACGCGTCACCCTCTCGCACGACTCCACGTGTCACATCGACTGGGCGCCGGCGGAGCTATTCGAGGCGATCATGGGGACGTGGAACTACCGTCACATCCCCGAGGCTGTGATCCCTATGCTGAAGGAGCGCGGGGTGAGTGACGAAGCTATACACCAGATGACCGTGGCCAACCCGCAAAGGCTGTTCGAGCAGAACACGCCTTACTAGCAGCACCGGACCGCCCGGCCACCGAGGAGGACGACCCTGACTACTCGCGCTTTCACACTGCTCGCCCTTGGAATGTTCCTGGCGGCAATCGCGGCTTGCGGCGGAAACGGCGACAAGAACGCGTTCGACCCGTCCCGAGCGGACGAGCTTGCCCACGCGGCCATGCTCGAGCCTGACGATCTCCCGGGCGGCGGCTGGACTCTCATTTCTGAAGACGACTTCGGGGACGACAACGGCGACGACGATAGCCCGTTCGATGTCGATACTGCTGCCTGCCGGGCGTTCAGCGACCGGATGGAGGAGATTGAGGACGAGATCCCGGGGTTCTTCGGTGAGAGTTCGAGCTTCGAGGCTGCCGGGAAGGCGCGCAGGGACTTCGAGCGGACGGCGGCATTCTTCCCATCGACCGTTGAGTTCGAGATCGAGATCTATGAGGAGAGCGGCAGGCTCTCCGAAGCCATGCGGCTCATGGAGCAGCTGATGCGCGACGACCTCTTCGGGCGCTGCATGTCCGACGTGTTCGGGACTGCGTTCAGCGAAGGCGTGGACGACGAAGAGGGCATGGTCTTTGAGGTTACGTTCGAAGAAGCCGCACCCTCGGCCGAGATCCCGGGGGATGGCGGAGTGGGCAAGGCCTTCACCATCCTGATCCACGTCGAAATGCCAGAACTCGATGTCGAGTTCGAGCTTTCGATGCGGATGGAGTTCTACTTCTGGCGGCTGAGCAACGCCGTGGCCTCGGTGTTCGTG
>CAYPAZ010000069.1:0-9776 GCA_964408835.1 uncultured Anaerolineaceae bacterium | reverse complement strand
TAGCTTCCTCAGCGGCGAGCGCGGCGATCTCTTCGGGGGTGAACCCGGCAGCCTCCAGCCAGCGCCGGGTATCGCGGCCAAGGGGTGGGGCGGCGCCCTGGGCGGCGGGCGGTGTCTCGCTCATCTTGAGGGGCGGGGCGGCCATCTTCTGGTGTCCGGCGAGGTCGTGGTCGAGTTCGACGACGTAGCTGTTCTCGGTGATCTGCGGGGCATCAAGCAGTTCTTCGACGAACATGACCGGGCTGGCGGGAACCCCGTTGCGGTCGAAGATCTCCATCCATTCCGCAGTGGTGCGAGTCTTCATGAGGGCTTCGGCTTCAAGCGCAAGCGCGAGGCGGATGCGGCGAACCTCGGCCGGGTCGAGGTCGTTGGCGGGGTCATCGGAGGGGTCCTGGAAGCCAACGGACTGGCGCATCTTGAGCCGGGTGGAGGCGGAGAGGCAGCCGAGGGCGAGAGCACCGTCGCGGGTGAGGTAGCCGCGGTAGTAGACGCCTCCACCGGCGGTGGATTCGGCGGGGATCTTGCGGCGCTGGAGGAGGTCGGCGAGGGGTTCGCGCTTTTCGCGGGATTGGCGAAGATCCTCGAGCAGCCATTGGCGGCGTTCGGCATCGGCGGCGGGGAGGGACATGAAGGTGCTGGATTGGAGGATAAGGGCGTTGGCGAGGAGGGAGGTCTCGACCTTCTGGCCCCGGCCGGTGCGCTGGCGGTGGAAGAGCGCGGCGCAGGTGCCCCAGGCGATGGCGTAGGCGGTTGTGAAGTCAGCGGGGGCGGCTGCACCGCTCAGGGCGGGAGCGCCACGCTCATCGAGAGCGCCGCGCTGCATGAGGAGCCCGCTCGCTGCCTGGGCGACGACATCGTAGCCGGGGCGGTGCGCCCAGGGGCCTTTCCGGCCGAACGCCGTGCTATCGACGTAGACGAGGTCGGGGCGTTCGAGGCGGAGGGATTCGTAGTCGATGCCGAGCCTCTCGGCGACATCGGGCCGATAGTTGATAACGACGACGTCGCAGGTCCGGACGATGCGGCGGATGGCTTCCTGGCAGGTGGGGTGGGTGAGGTCGAGAGAGATGGACTGCTTGCCGCGGTTGAGGGATTGGTAGGGTTTGGACTCGAGGGGCATGAACATCGCCGTGAGGCGCCAGGGTTCGCCTTCGACGGGCTCGACTTTGATGACTTCAGCTCCAAGGTCGGCCAGCAGCATGCAGCCGAGGGGTCCGGCGATGATCTGGGTGAAGTCAAGAATCCTGATGCCATCGAGCGGTCCCTGGGCCATCGAGTCCCTCCCGCGCAGCCGCGCGTGCGGGGAGGATGGCGGCTCGGTGCTGTGTCTTCAAGTCCCGGCGGTTGCCGAGCGGAGCGGGCATAGCCAAGATGAAGCGCACTCACACAGGATCAGGGGAGGGCCTATGCCGGCCGTAGAGCGCCCGGATGGGGCAACCATCTACTACGAAGTCCGCGGTTCGGGGTTTCCGCTCTTGCTGTTCGCGCCGGGCGGAATCAACAGCCAGGTAGACTTCTGGCGACCGTGGAACCCGTTCGACCTGGCCGATGAGTTCATGGTCATCGGGATGAACCAGCGCAACGCGATGAAGTCGCCGGCGCCGCTCGAAGCGCCCACCTGGGAGAAGACGGCGGCGGATCAACTGGCGGTGCTGGCCGCGGTGGGAGTGGAGCGGACTCTTCTCTGGGGAGGATGCATAGGCGTGGCGTACATCCTGCGCCTTATCCAGGAAGCGCCGGAGCGGGTGGTGGCGGCGGTTGGCCAGAACCCGGTGGGGTTCGTGGAGGGTCTGAACAGCAGGGACACGTTCTTCGCGATGATGAAGCCTACCGTGGCGGCTGCCCGGGCCGGGGGTATGCGCGCGGTGGTAGACGCGGCGATGGCGAACCCGGTGTTCGTCGCGAACAATGCCGCGGGGCCGTTCGCCGCGCGCATCCACGATGACGAAGCGTTCAGGGAGCAGGTGCTGGCAATGGACCCGGAGGACTACGAGCGGCTTATCCGGGAGTACGACGACCGCCTCTGGGGGGCGAAGATGCCGTACTGCAGCGTCGACGCGGACTTCGTGCCAACGGTGGAGACGCCGCTGCTGCTCTTGCCGGGGGATGACCCGTTCCACCCGACTGCCATCGGAGAGCGGATCTGCCGGGAGGCGCAGGATGCGAGATGCCTGCCGCGGTCGGCGTGGGAACCGGAAAACCAGGCGGCGACGCTCCAGACCATCCGCGAGTTCCTGCGCTCGCACGTGCCCTGACCGTGGCTAACTTTGGCCAGGCGGTGCTGGTAACGGGGTTGATCCTCGTGGTGCTGGGGGTAGGCCTGGCAGCGACGAACCAGGTGTTCCCGCCGCCGCCGCCGGGAGACCGTGGCCCTGCGCGCCGGTACTGGCTGCGGCTGCAGCGTTCGAGCATCAACGCGACGATGATCGGGTTGGCCATGGCGGGGCTGGGGCTGGTGATAGTCCTCGCGGCCTGAGGCGGACCGGCAGATATCTGCCGACCCGTTTGCGGGAGGTGGTCTTCGGTTCGAGTGCTAGGTGCGGTTCCCGAACAATGGGTTCACGGCGACCGGTGGGTTGGTCAACGCAGCGATGTGCTCAGAGCGTTCCTTCACGCGGTCGGTGAGCCCGGGCTGGGCGGGAACGACATAGAGCTGCTTCGATTTCACTGCTTCGGAGACCTGGCGAGCGACTTCTTCGGGCTTGAGCATGGTGGGACGAAGCATGTCGAGCATGGCGCGGCGCTGTTCGTCGGTACCAATGAGACCGGCGCCATCGCCGTACTCCGCCTGGCGGTTGCGGCTGGAGTCGAAGATGTTGGTATCGACGAAGCCGGGGCAGAGCACGGAGACGCCGATATCGTGCCCGAGACGTCCGAGTTCGTAGTAGAGGGACTCCGAGAGGGCGACGACGCCGAACTTGGCGACGGTGTAGGGCGCACCGACGGCGCCGGTGAGCAGGCCGGCGACGGAAGCCGTGTTGACGATGTGGCCCGGCTCGCCGCCGGCGAGCATGCGGGGGACGAAGGTGCGGACGCCGTGGATCACGCTCCAGAGGTCGACATCGATGACCCACTGCCAGTCCTGCGCTGAGAGCTCCCACGCTGCTCCCGGCGAGCCGCCGACTCCGGCGTTGTTGCAAAGGACGTGGACGGCGCCGAAGCGAGCGTAGGCGGCATCGGCGAGGCGCTCGAGATCCTCCTCCTTCGAGACATCGGTGCGCTGGATGAGGACTTCCGCGCCGACCCGCTTGAGGGCGGTTTCGGCCATCGCGAGCGGTTCGGGCTCGATATCAGCGAGGGTGAGCTTCATCCCTTCGCCGGCGAACTGGTGTGCCATGGCAAGACCGATGCCACTGGCGCCGCCGGTGATGACCGCAACCTTGCCCGAGAGTGTCTCCATGGTGAGGTTTCCTCCTCCGAATCACGTTCGAGTTCGTGTGTGTGAGGCGACTATACGGCCGAGGGGCGGTGGGATCTTGCCGCCCGAAGGTACGGGCCGGACTCCGTCTTTCGCCGGATGGAGCAGGGGAGGGGCGAGGCTACTGTAGTCCTGCTCGCCGGTACTCCCCCGCCGGCAGACATGAGGCCACAAAGGCCGCCAGGGAAGGAGTTCCGCACATGGCGCTGTCCACTGCGCGTCGCAGCTCCGTCCCCTGGCGGCCGGCCTCCCTCCCCCTTCCTTCCGGTTGGGTCCCGGCCTTCGGCCGGGACCTCGCCGTTGTCCTCTCGGTCATCGCCATCTACTTCCTCGTCCGGGGCGCGGCGCCGAACCCGATCGACCGCAGTGTTGCGCTGACGAACTGGATCGTGGACTTCGAGCGGGCGCTCCACATTTACTGGGAGCCCCAGATCCAGGCCTGGTCGCTCCGGTCAGAGCTGTTGAAGGAATTCGCGAACGGCGTGTACGCGTACGGGCACTTCCCGGTGCTGGGCGCGGTCGCGATTGTGCTCTGGTTCCGCGACCGTGAGCGCTTCATCTTCGTGAGGAACGTGATGTTCATCTCGATGGTGTTCGGGGTCGTGTTCTACTACCTGGCCCCGGCGGCGCCGCCGCGGCTAATGGCGCTGCACGGCCACGACCTCGGATTCACGGACACGGTGTTCGGGGGCGGGACCTCGGTGACGTACGCGCAGCCATCGTTATTCCTGAACGAGTATGCGGCGATCCCGTCGTTCCACTTCGGTTGGATCGCACTGGCGAGCGCAGCCATCTGGGTGCATACCTCGAACGCGGCGGCCCGGTTCCTCGCTGTAGTCCTCACCGTGGTGATGACGTGGGCCATCGTGGCGACAGCCAACCATTTCTTTCTCGACATGGTGCTGGGCGGTGCGGTGGTAGCGGCATCGTGGTGGCTGGCAGCACGGCTGGCAGTCCCGCGTGACGACTCGGGCCTGGCCACGGTGCGCCGCTAAGTCAGGCCGTTCGGCCCGGTGTTTCTACCCCTTTCGGCGCTGTGAATGACGGCCAGGGCCGAGCACAATAGTGCCAATGCAACGAAACCTGGCAGTGGGAACACTGCTGCTCGCGGGAGTGGTGGCAGCTGGCGCGTTGGCCTGCGGTTCTTCCGAACCATCTGGGCCTGTACGCGTTGTGGAGATCGAACTCGGCGAGATGTACATCTCGCCGAGCGAGCTGACGGTGGAAGCGGGGGAACGTGTGCAGTTCCGGGTCACGAACACCGGGCTGGTGGAGCATGACATGCGCGTTGAGCGGGGGAGGGAAGGGACGCGGATGCTGAACCCGGGCGAGCAGGCAACGTTCGAGGCGGGGCCGTTTGAAGGGCACACGGTGTTCATCTGCACGGTGCCGGGGCATGCCGCCGCGGGGATGTTGATGGACCTCGATGTGGCGCGGGCGGCTCCGTAGCCCCGGGGCGTTTCCGATCGGGCTAGAATCCAGCCCATGGACGAGCCGATGCGGGTGACCGTGATCTCGGACTATATCTGCCCATGGTGTTACATCGCGTCGAAGAGGGTGGAGCAGTTTTCGAAAGAGTTCGATGTGGCGGTGACGTGGTGGCCGTTCGAGCTTCACCCCGAGACGCCGCCCGAGGGACAGCACGCCGATGAGATTCTTGGGCGGCGAGGCCGAGCCACAGACGAGTACCGCCAGCGGTTGAAGCAGTACGCAGCCGACGCGGGGGTGAAGCTGGCGAGCAATCGTTGGGTGGCGAACTCACACCGGGCGCTGGAGCTGGCGGAGTTCGCACGCGACCGGGGGCGGTTCGAGGCGGCACACCGGCGCCTGTTCCGGGCGTACTTCGAGGAGGGCCAGAACATCGGTGACCCCGACATCCTGATGGAGATCTGCGAAGGGGTCGGACTCGACCCGACGGAGTTTGCGGCCGAGATGAGGGCCGGGAGGTACGCCGGCCTGGTGGACCACACCACGGCGCTTGCGCGCCAGAAGGGGTTCAGCAGCACACCGACGATGATCTTTGATGACCGGTTCATGCTGCCGGGCGCGCAGGACTACGGGGTGTACGTCGATGTGCTGAAGCGCCTTGGGGCGCGGCGGCGCGGGGCAGAAGCGAGGTGAGCCTGCGGATAGCGACGTTCAACATCCGGCACGACACGGATCGGTACGAGGAGCGAAAGCCGCTGCTCGGAGCGGCCTTCGCGGAGATCGACGCGGACATCATCGGGTTGCAGGAGGTGCGGTTCGCCGGTGATGAGGCGCAGGACGCGTTCCTTGGTTCGCAGCTGCCGCGCCGGGGATACCGGTCGGTGGACTCGCGTTCCGACAGGTACCCGGACTTCGGGAACGCCATCCTGTACGCCGTGGGGGAGGGGCAGGCGCAGGAGGAGTTGCGGCTTTCGCGGGGGCGTTCGGCCCAGCGAGTCCTGCTGGCGTTGCCGGGTGCGCGGATGTTGTGGTTCGTGAACACGCATCTCCACCACCGGCCGGGCGAACCTGAAGTCCGGGCGGAGCAGGCGACGGAGATCGTGCGGTGGATGGCGGAGGCGCCGGGAGCCGACGGCGTGGTGATTGTGGGGGACTTTAACACTCCGCCATCCGAGCCGGCGTATGGGGTGATGACTGCGGCAGGGTACCGGTCGGCGCTGGTAGAGGCGCAGGGAAGCGAGCCCACGGTGACCTGGCCGAGCGGCATCCAGGCGGAGACGATGGACACGGACGGCGACCCGAACTGCCTCGACTACATATGGGTGACCGGGGACCTTCGGGTGGAGTCCGCGAAAGTGGCCGCGAATACACACCCGCCCGGCGACGCGACGATCTACCCGAGCGATCACTTCGCGCTTGTGGCGGAGCTGGAGTGGGGGAGGTGAGCAGCCGACCGCGCCGCTGCCAGCGGGCGAGTAAGATGTGCAGGTGACCGCGCCCGAAGCCTTCGTTGACCGCCTGCTTGGGGACCGGCCCGACCCGTTCGCGACGGCGCTGAAAGAGGGAGTCCCCCAGGCTCGCGTGCTGGCGCACCAGCTGCAGGTCCTGGTGAGGGCCACTCGGTCCTATTACATCCTTGAGCTTGGCACGGGCACCGGGTACTTCGGGCTCCACATGCTCGCCGGGCTGGGGACGACGGGTCGCCTGGACACCACGGAGACGGACCCGGCCACGGCACGGGAGGCGGAGGCGAACTTCGCGCGGCACGGGTTCGCCGACCGGGCACGGGTGCATGGCGCGCCGGCGGTTGGCGTCATCCCGGGGCTTAGCGGTCCGTATGACCTCGTCGTCATCCACGGGTCGCCCTCGGCAACGGAGCCGGTGTACGAGGACCTGGTTCGGCTGGTGCGGATTGGTGGGTCGCTCTTCTTCTCGGATGCCTCAGCGGCCCGGGAGGAGCTGGAAGCCGACGCAGAGGGCGCCTCGGCGGCGTACCTTTCGCGGTTGGCGGCCGATGACCGTCTGATGGTGCACCTGGCCGCGGACCTTTCGCAGGCCCACGCGGTGAGGACGCGGTAGCGGTTCAGTCTTCGAATTCGACGACGATGCGCTCGGCGGCGAAGCCCTTCATCGCCACGATACGTCGCGGCTGGAGGCGGTAGAGGCGGCCCCGGGTGGTGAAGAATGCCGCCATCGCACTCTTCTCTTCGAGTTCGCGGATGTAGGTGGAGTAGAGGGGTTCGCTGGTGTCGACGTAGGCGGCGCGGCCTTCGACAACCGCGCGCTCGAACGTTTCGGGGGAGGAGCGGACGACTTCGCGGTTATCGATGAGGACGGAGGCTTCGGGGGTGGCATCGAGGTTGCGGGCATGCTGCGGGCTGGCGCCACTCCCGAAGAGGACATCGCCATTGGAGCGCATGTGGAAGAGCACGTAGGTGACGTAAGGGGTGCCGTCTTCGGCATGCATGGTGGCGAGGGTGGCGCCTTCCTGGGTGCCGGCAAGGTCAACGACGCGCCGCAGGGCGTCTTCGCGGTCTTGCATGGATTCCATGGCGGCATCGTACTGCGGAGCGGGGAACGGGGGAGAGGGCGTGGCTTACGCGGGGTGGGAGTTCAGGCGTAGCCAGGGACGAACTTCTGCCACTCGACCTGGTCCTCCAGGTACTGGAAGAAGCCGTGGTAGATCGAGACGCGGGGCACTGCCGGCTCGCGGTGGAGAGTCATGCGGGCTTCCTGGGGGGTGCGGCCGGCCTTCCTGTGGTTACAGATTTTGCAGGCGCTGACCAGGTTCTCCCACGTGTGCGGCCCGCCGCGGTGGCGGGGGACGACGTGGTCAAGGGTGAGGTCGCGGGTGGCCTTTCCGCAGTAGGCGCAGCGCCAGCCATCGCGGGTGAAGACTTCCTTGCGGGAAAGCCTGACCTTGGGCCGGGGGCGCTTGATGAGGGCGACGAGGCGGATGACCGAGGGCATCTGGAAGACGGCGCTGGCGGAGCGGATCGCGCCGCGCGCGGTCTCGATGACCTCGGCCTTGCCACGCAGGACGAGGACCACAGCCCGCCGGACGTTGCAAACGTTCAGCGGTTCGTAGTTCTGGTTGAGGACCAAAACCGTTGAACTCAGCATCGGATTGCCGCCTTCGAAAAGAAGCGTAGCAGCCGGTGAATTCGCGCATGCAATCGGTGGCGAGGAGGGACAAAGGGAGGGTTTGGCGTTGATGGCCCGTTAATGCGGGGAGCCGATAGTCCGCAGGCCCGGCGCTTCCACTTCAAGGGGCTCGACGGATGCCCGCCTGCGGGTGGGCGGCAACGGGGGCGCGAGCCGGGTGCGCCCCTCGTTCGCCTGGCAGGGGGCCGCGGGCCGGGCGGACCCCGCCCGGCGTGACCCCGGAGGGGTTCCCGGGCTATACTGATCTTGCCGTTAACGTCTGTCCTTTCCGGGAACGGGGGAAGCGCCGCTTAGTGGATTCATCGCTCGACCAACCGAGAGAAGCCTGCGGCGTCTTTGGAATCTACGCGCCAGGCGAAGACGTATCCCGACTCACCTTCTACGGTCTTTACGCGCTCCAGCACCGCGGGCAGGAGAGCGCCGGCATTGCCACGAGCAACGGCACAGACAACTTCTCGCTCCGCACCGGCATGGGGCTGGTTTCGCAGGTCTTTGATGAGGAGGACCTGGCGTTCCTGAAGGGCCACATCGCCATCGGCCATACGCGCTACAGCACGGCCGGCGGTTCGATCGAGTGCAACGCACAGCCGGTGATTGTCCAGAACAACGAAACGGATGCGCCCCTGGCCCTGGCACACAACGGGAACCTTACGAACTTCGACATTCTGCAGGCAGACCTGGAGGCGCAAGGCGTCGAGTTCGAGACCACGGCGGATTCGGAGCTCATCGCGCACCTGCTTTCGCTGGCGCCCGGGGGGACGTGGGAGGAGCGGTTCCACTACGTGATGCGGCGGGTAGAGGGCGCTTACAGCCTGACGATCATGACCAAGGACACGCTGTTCGCAGTCCGGGACCCGCTGGGAGTGCGCCCGCTCTGCATCGGGCGACTTGGGGACAACGGCTGGGTGGTTGCCTCAGAGTCCTGCGCGCTGGAGCACCTGGGCATCCCGTTCGAGCGCGAGGTGAAGCCCGGCGAGGTTGTGCAAATCGACGCGAGCGGCATCCGGAGCTTCTTCCCGGTTGAGCCGCCGGCGAAACGCGCCGCGTGCACATTCGAGTACATCTACTTCGCGCGGCCGGATAGCCGCCTCAACGGCCAGTTGCTGTATCCGATCCGCGAGGCGATGGGTGCCCAGCTGGCCATGGAGCACCCGGTCGAAGCGGACATCGTCATCGGTGTGCCGCTTTCGGCGATACCAGCGGCGATCGGCTACGCGCGAGAGGCGGGGATCATGTACCGCGAGGGGCTGGTCCAGAACCGGTACGTCGGGCGAACCTTTATCCAGCCGGACCAGCGTATCCGCGATGCGGGTGTGAGCCTGAAGTTCAACCCGCTGCCCGAAGTCCTGGAGGGGAAGCGGGTGATCGTGGTGGACGACAGCATCGTCCGGGGGACGACGACGCCGCGGGTGGTGAGCCTTTTGCGGAAGGCGGGGGCGAAGGAAGTGCACATGCGGATCAATTCGCCGCCGATCATCTCGCCGTGCTTTTTCGGGGTGGATATGGCGACGAAGTGGGAGCTCATCGCAGCGAACAAGAGCGTTGAGGAGATCCGCCAGCACATCGACGCGGACACGCTGGGGTTCCTGAGCCTGCCGGGGCTGATGCGGGCGATCGGCGAGGACGAGCGCGAGGTGTGCAACGCGTGCTTCACGGGGCGGTACCCGATCAACGTCCAGCTGCAGATGGACCGGCTGGAGTCGGTGAGGCGGCGTGACATGGAGTTGGTGGCGGCGGACAGCCTGAACTTCGCGGGGCGGCCGTAGGG
>CAYPAZ010000068.1:0-9825 GCA_964408835.1 uncultured Anaerolineaceae bacterium | reverse complement strand
TGCAAGCACGCCTGATGTCGCAGGCACTGCGGAAGTTGACCGCGTCGATTTCGCGGACGAGCACAGCGGTGATCTTCATCAACCAGCTGCGGGAGAAGATCGGCGTGGTATTCGGGAATCCGGAGACGACGCCCGGCGGCCGGGCGCTGAAGTTCTACTCATCGGTGCGGATAGAGATCCGGCGTGTGGAAGGGATCAAGAACCGGTCGAACGAGGTCATCGGGAACCGGGTGAAGGCGAAGGTGGTGAAGAACAAGGTGGCGGCGCCATTCAAGACGGCGGAGTTCGAAATCCTGTTCGAGCCACCGCGAGGGATCAGCCGGGTAGGGGACATCATCGACCTCGGGGTGGATCGCGGGATCATCACGAAGAGCGGGGCGTTCTTCAGCTACGGCGAGATGCGCATCGGGCAGGGTCGTGAGAACGCGCGGCAGTTCCTGAGTGAGAACCCGGATGTGGCCCAGGAGATCGAGGACGAAATCAAGCGGGAGGCCGGGCTCATGAAGGGCGTGACCACGGCTACGCCGGCGCCGGTAGGGACTGGCGAAATGGAACCAGTCGGGGTGTAATGGCGGCACAGAGTTATGGACGAGCCTCCCAGTAGCGTCACCGAGTCAACGGTGGCGAGCATCCGGAGCACCGCGAGGGGTCGGCAGAGGCTGATCACGCTGTCTGATGGGCAGGAGTTCCTGTTTAGCGAGGAGGCGTGCGAGCGGGCGGGGGTGACGGAGGGGGCGGTGGCGGACCCGGGCCTGCTCCAATCGCTGGAGGCGGAGGAGCAGCGCGTGGTGGCTCACGCGGCGGCGCTGCGGCTGCTTTCGCACCGGTCGCGGAGCGAGAAAGAGATGCGGACCCGGTTGGCGATGCGCGGTATCGCGCCGGAGCTCATCGACGCGGAAGTCGAGCGGCTGCGAGCTTCCGGGCTGCTGGATGACGAGAAGTTCGCGCGGGCGTGGGTGGAGGACCGGCGTCAGCACTCCCCACGAGGGCGGCAGATGCTCCGGTTCGAACTGCTCGGCAGGGGTATCGACCCGGAGGACGTGGACGATGTGACCGCGGAGGTGGACGACCGGGAAACCGCAGCCGAGTTAGCGAGGCGGAAGGCACGAGCGGCGAAACCGGACCTGAGCTATGAGGTGTTTTACGCGCGGATAGGGGGCTTCCTGCGGCGGCGGGGATTCGACTACGAAGTGGTGGCGGAGGCGACGAGGTCGGCGTGGCGGGAGCTGCAGGAGGGGACGATGGAGGCGGATGGCGAGGCCGTCGTTTAGCGGCTTCGAATATCTTTGACCGGCCGGAAACGGAACCTGTACGATCTGGGGTGAGCCCCCAGATGGTGAGCGGGCTCTTTGATTGCATTTATGTCGACTGATCCGACATTCCTGGAGTTACCACATGTTGCTGGCGATCCTGATCGTGGTCGCTGGTCTCGAAGCAGTGTTGCTCGGCGTGGGTGCCTTCGCTTATGTGAACCGCCGCCGTACGGACGAGACATCCCTGCAGGAGGCCCGGGACCAGGCTAGTCGCATCCTGGCGGATGCAGAGACTCGGCAGAAGGAACTTCTGCTGGAGGCGAAGGACGAGACGCTCCGGCTCCGGAACGAGCTGGAGGCGGAGGTGCGCGAGCGGCGGGCTGAGGTCTCCCAGATGGAGCGTCGGCTCACGCAGAAGGAAGAGAACCTCGACCGGAAGCTGGAGGCGCTGGACAGCCGGGAGGCTGCCGTGCGACAGCGGGAGGCGGAGGTCGACGAGGTACGGAGCGAGGCAGAGAGCCTCCGGCAGCGGCAGCTGCAGGAGTTCGAGCGTGTCGCCAGCCTCTCGGCGAGCGAAGCACGGGAGGAGTTGTTGGCGGCGGTGGAGCTCGAAATCCGGGATGAGGCGAGCCGCAGGGTCCGGGAGATGGAGAAGGATGTGGAGGCAACGGCCGGGCAGCGCGCCCGGAAGATCCTTGCGACGGCGATCCAGCGATACGCTTCGGAAGTGACCGCTGAGACCACGGTATCGGTGGTGCAGATCCCGAGCGAAGAGATGAAGGGGCGCATCATCGGGCGCGAGGGCCGGAACATCCGGGCTATCGAGGCTGCGACGGGAGTGGACCTGATCATCGACGACACGCCGGATGCGGTGACCGTGAGTTGCTTCGACCCTGTGCGGCGGGAGATCGCCAGGGTGGCGCTGAGCATGCTCGTGCAGGACGGGCGTATCCACCCGACGCGCATCGAGGAAGCGGTGAACAAGGCGCGGCGCGAAGTCGAGGCGACGATGCAGGAGGCGGCAGACAACGCCGCGGTGGAGGCGGGAGTGCTTAACCTGCATCCGGAGGTACTCAAGGTCATCGGGCGGCTGCGCTACCGCACGAGCTACGGGCAGAACGTGCTGCGGCACTCGATCGAGACCGGGCATATCGCGGCGATGATCGCGCGGGAGATCGGGGCGGATGTGGACATCGCGCGGGCCGGGGGCTTCCTGCACGACGTTGGGAAGGCAGTCGACCACGAGGTCGAGGGGACGCACGCGATCATCGGGGCGGAGATCGCGCGCCGGTACCGGGTGAAGGATGAGATCGCCCATTGCATCGAGGCTCACCACGAGGAGGTCGAACCGCGGAGCGCCGAGGCGGTGGTCGTGATGATGGCGGACGCTATCAGCGGCGGGCGGCCGGGCGCACGGCGGGAGTCGCTCGAGGCGTACATCAAGCGATTGGAGACGCTGGAGAACATCGCGAAGGGGTTCAAGGGCGTCGAGGCGGCGTTCGCCATCCAGGCCGGCCGCGAGGTACGGATCATCGTGAAGCCTGAGCAGATCGACGACCTGGAGGCGATGCGAATCGCGCGGGACGTGAGCCAGAAGATCGAGGAGTCGATGGAGTACCCGGGGCAGATCAAGGTCACGGTCGTGCGGGAGACTCGGGCGACCGAGTACGCGCGGTAGCCATGCGTTTGTTGTTCCTCGGGGACATCGTCGGGAGCGCCGGCCGGCAGGCTGTGGTCGGGAGCGTGGGGGAGATGAGGCGGGAGCTTGGGCTGGACTACGTGGTGGTGAACGGCGAGAACATGGCGGGGGGCCGGGGCGTGACGAAGGCCACGTGCGAGGAGCTCTTTGGCGCGGGCGTGGATGTAATCTCGGGCGGGAACCACATGTTCCAGCACCGGGAGGTCTACGGTTACCTTGACGGGCCACGGCCCGTGCTGAGGCCGCTGAACTTCCCTCCGGGGGTGCCGGGGAAGGGAGTGGCGCGGGTGCGGGACCTGACGGTGGTGAACGTTCTTGGGAGGACGTTCATGGGGCAGGACTGTGACGACCCTTTCCGGGCGATCGACGGGGCGCTGGCGGAGATCGGTGATGGGGGCTTCGTGCTGGTGGATTTTCACGCGGAGGCAACGAGCGAGAAGCAGGCCATCGGGTGGTACCTCGACGGGAGGGTGACGGCGGTGGTGGGGACGCACACGCATGTGCCGACGGCGGACGCGCGCGTGTTGCCGCAGGGCACGGCGTACTGCACCGACGCAGGGATGTGCGGGGCCCGGGATTCGGTCATCGGGGACGAGATCGAAGCGGTGTTGCGGCGGTTTCTGACGCAGATGCCGACGCGGTTGCCGGCGGCGGAGGAGGGCCCAGCGGTGCTCAACGGCCTGCTGATCGAGGCGGACGACGAGACGAAACGCGCTATAAGCATCGTGCGCTGTGACCGGGAGGTTTGTTGATTTTGGAGTACGGATGCCGGATTTCGGATGTGGCTGTGGGAGCCGAAGCGTGACGGCGATCGGGGACTTCCATCTGCACAGCACATGCTCGGACGGGGTGCACTCGCCCACATGGGTCGTGGAGACGGCAGCGGCGAAGGGTGTGCGCACGATCTCGCTTACGGACCACGACACGACGGACGGGCTGCCGGAGGCACGGGAGGCAGCGGACCGGCTGGGGGTGCGGCTCATCCCGGGGATCGAGCTAAGCACCGACATGGGGCCAGCGGACGTGCATCTGCTCGGGTACGGGATCGATGTGGAGCACCGCGAGTTCCAGGAGTTCATCGCGTGGCAACGGGAGGGCCGCCTGGGGCGGACGCTGAAGATCGTGGAGATCCTCCGGGACGAGGGTGCGCCGATCGAACTGGCGCGCGTACTGGAGATAGCAGGCGACGGGACGGTGGGGCGACCGCACGTGGCCCAGGCGCTGATGGAGGCGGGGCATGTGACAAGCGTGCAGGAGGCGTTCGACCGGTGGCTGGGCAACGGGAAAGCGGCGGACGTGCAGCGACCGAAGCTGGAACCGGCGGAGGCGATCCAGAAGGTCCACGTTGCGGGAGGGGTTGTGTTCGTGGCGCACGCAGTCTTCATCGGGGAGGACTACGCCGGGCCGGTGAGGCAGCTCGCAGGGTGGGGGCTGGACGGGATCGAGACGTACTACAAGCACTACACGCCGGATATCGTGGCCGCGCACGAGCTGCTGGCGGCCACGCTCGGGCTGGGGAGGTCGGGCGGAAGCGACTATCACGGGCTGGGGAACGCCGACGATCGGGAGATTGGGGACATCCCGTTCCCGGACGAGCGGGTGGAAGAGTTCGTGGCATTCCTGGAGCGGGCGGGAGTCGAAACGGGAGTGAGGGCATAGCGATGGCCATCGAAGCAGACGAGATCGAGCAGATCATCCCGCACAGGTACCCGTTCCTGCTCGTGGACCGGATCGTGGAGATCGAGGAGGGGAAGAGCGCCGTGGGGCTCAAGAACGTGACGGCGGACGAGTGGTTTTTCCAGGGGCACTTCCCCGGGAGGAAGGTGATGCCCGGGGTGTTGATCGTGGAGGCACTGGCGCAGACGGCGGCGGTGGCCCTGATGAAGGGCGCGGACACGGCGGGGAAGCTGCCGTTCTTCGGGGGCATCGAAAGCATGCGGTTCCGGAGGCCGGTTGTGCCGGGCGATCAGCTGCGGCTGGAGTTCAGGCTGGACAGGATGCGGGGGCCGGTGGGGAAGGGGTCAGTCCGGGCGACGGTGGAGGACAAGATGGTGGCGGAGGGAGTGATTTCGTTCGCGCTGGTTGATGTTTCGGCCATGGCTGCCGAATAGAAGCAGCAGAGGAAGGGAGGGGTTGGGCCCGGCGGTGCGCGTCCATTCGGGCTGCCGACGAGCTCGCCCTTTCGCCCGAACTTCGACGTGCTGGCGTGGGCTTAACCGCGCGCCGGGTACGGTTGGAAAGAGGGAGGCTGGTAGGATGACAGCCGTGGCCCAGGTCGTGATGTGCCCGCGTGACAATGTGGAGACCGGGCTGCGCTGCAGCCGGTGTGAAACGCCGATTTGTCCGAAGTGCCTTGTGATGTCGCCGGTGGGTGCACGGTGCAAGGACTGTGCGCAGGTGCTACGGTCGCCCATCTATACGCTTGGGCCGCGGCACCTTCTGCGTGCCGGGCTGGCGTGCCTGGTGGGTGGGGTGGTGATGGGCGTGATCTGGGGGGCGGTGTTGTGGCAGTTCACGTTCGGGTTTTTCAGCATTTTCCTGGGGGCGGGGTTGGGGTACGCATTCACGCGGTTGCTGGACTTCGCGACGGGGCGGAAACGGGGACCGGTGGTGGTGTCGTTCGCGAGCGCGGGAATCGTGCTGGCGTGGCTGGTATCGTTGCCGTTCGCGCCGGCGGTGGGCGCCTTCGGGCTGGTGGCAGTGGGGATCGGGATTTTCTTCGCCTACCAGAACCTGCGAGCGGTGTAGTCCCGCTGCCGATGTGGGTGCGGAAGGGAAGGGCCTACCAGGTGGGGAGGAGCATCATGACGACGATGAAGCCGAAGGCGATGGCGCCGAAGATGCTAACGGCGACAAGGTCGCGGGAGATGTAGCTGTAGTCCTGCTGGATATGGTGTTCGCGGCGGGTGGACTGGGTGGGGGTGAGGGCAGACTCGCCGGTGCGGCGCCGTTCCTGGACCGTGTGGGGACGGGGAAGGGTGGGGGCGGGAACGCGGCGGCGGGGCTTGCGTGGCTGGCGGGCGGTCATGTGGAGATGGTAGCAGGATGGGGTGCGAGCGGGTAACGGAAGGCTGGCGGCTGACGGCGTGCGCCTTCGCTGGCGTGTACGGACGTGACCTGGCCGCATGGTTCGCGTGGCTGCGCCGATCACGCTAGAGGCTTGGTCTAGTGTTGGAAGAGTCGTCCCTACCGAAGGCGGCAAGAGGTCGACTCCCGCGAAGGCGGGCGAGATCGCCAAGTATGCTTGGTCGCTGACCGATCTGGCAGAACTGTTGGAGTAGCACACCGTGAGCGAGGCCCGACTGATTCTCACCTGCGGGTTGCCTGCGGCGGGTAAGACCACACTCGCACGGCGGCTGGCCGCGGACCGGAATGCCGTGCGCCTCACGAAGGATGAATGGCTCTGGGCCCTCGGGTCTAGCCCCTGGGACAGGCCGACCGGGGAGAAGATCGAACGGGAGCTTTGGCGCCTGGCTCAAGAAATCCTGAGCCTTGGCCTGAGTGTCGTCCTCGACTTCGGGCTCTGGGCGCGGATCGAACGGGACGAGATGCGATCCGCGGCTCGTGGCCTTGGTGTCGGAGTCGAACTGCACTTCCTCGACGTGCCTGCCGACGAACTTTGGCGGCGCATCGAGGCCCGGAACTCGGCACCACCCTGGGACACCGAACCGATCGGTCGCGCCGACCTCGATGAGTGGCTAGCCAGTTTCGAGGCTCCCGATGCTGTCGAGCTGGCCTTGTTCGACTCCCCGCCAGATTCAAACTGACCCACTACCGAGGGTTGAAAAGCGTTTTCGGGCTTGCTATTCTGGATAAGGCGTAGTGTGCCCTGAGCGGTTTGCGCTGTATTCGCCCCCCGCAGTTACACAAGGAATTTGCTGACTCCATGCCTGATGACACCCTGACCGGAAGCGGAGCTTCCGACACTGACGACGTGCTTGGCAACGTCTTGAGCCGACTCTCTTCGGGAGAGTTCGGAGAAACGCGCGACGAGGAAGAGGAGTCCTCGGACGGCGGCGACGACCAGCCTTCGGACGATGCTGAATTCGAAGCGGAGGAGGAAGAGGAGGAGGAGGTCGAGCCGGTCACGCTCCTGGAGGAGGCGGACGGTATCGATGACCCGGTCCGGATGTACCTCCGGGAAATCGGGAAGGTCTACCTGTTGACGGCGAGCGACGAGAAGCATCTCGCCCGCCAGATGGAGGAAGGGAACCACCTCCAGCTCATCCAGGACGCGTACGTCGAGGCGTACGGGCACCCGCCGTCTTCGGCGCGTGTGGCGGTTTCGCTGCTTGAGCAATGGGCCGGGCTGCTGCCTGTCTTCAAGCACGCGAAGACCATCATCGACGACTTCGGGAAGCTGGAGTCGAAGCTGGAGATCCCGCTCGATGCGAACGGGGTGCCGATCAAGCCGAAGTGGCACGACCCCGAGCAGGGGAAGCTGAAGAACCAGAGTTTCAGTGAGGTTATCGGCGACCAGCGCTTCCGGGATCTCGTGGACGCGGAGATGGACCCGATCTTCAAGAAGTTCGTAGTGGACAAGCTGAAGATCGAGGAGGACGACGCCCAGGTGCGGATCGTCCAGCTTTCGATTGTGACGCGCATTCTGACGCCTGACCTTGTCTCGCAGATGGGCGAGGAGGCGGGGGGCGAAGACCAGCTGGTGCCGCCGGTGGACGGGCTGGTGGAGAAGATCGCGCCGTTGGAGGACAAGCTCCGGTACCACTTCGACACTATCAAGCACAACGGATACAAGGCCGAGAAGCGCCTGACGGAGGCGAACCTGAGGCTCGTGGTCTCGGTAGCGAAGAAGTACATCGGGCGAGGGATGTCGCTGCTGGACCTGATCCAGGAGGGGAACATCGGGCTCATCCGCGCGGTCGAGAAGTTCGACTATCGCAAGGGGTTCAAGTTCTCGACGTACGCGACGTGGTGGATCCGGCAGGCGATTACGCGGGCGATCGCGGACCAGGCGCGGACGATCCGGATCCCGGTGCATATGGTGGAGACGATCAACAAGCTTGTGCGGGTGAGCCGACGGCTCGTGCAGGAGTACGGCCGGGAGCCGACGAGCGAGGAGATTGCTCGCGGGATGACGGAGAGCGGCGGGGCGAAGATCGAGAACCCGGCAGCGCTGTTCACGCCAGAGAAGATCCGTGAAATCCAGAAGGTCTCACAGGAGCCTGTCTCGCTTGAGACGCCAATCGGGGAGGAGGAGGACAGCCACCTTGGGGACTTCCTTGAGGACCCGAGTGCGCTGGCGCCGGCAGAAGCAGCAAGCCACCAGTTGCTCAAGGAGCAGGTGGAGGACGTGCTAGCGAGCCTGACGAGCCGGGAGCGGCGGGTGCTGCAGCTTCGATTCGGGCTGGAGGACGGCCGAAGCCGGACGCTGGAGGAGGTCGGGCGGGAGTTCGGGGTGACCCGGGAGCGTATCCGGCAGATCGAAGCGAAGGCGCTGCGGAAGCTGCGTCACCCAAGCCGGAGCCGGAAGCTGCGCGACTACCTGGACTGACTCTCCAGTCATGGGTCTACAGTCGGGCGTTCCCAGCGGGACGGCCTGACTGTAGCGGCGGGACGGCGACTAGCGGAGAGTGAGGAGGGCGGCGGCAGTAGCGAGCTTATGGTCAGCCTGCCAGGGCGGACCGAGGTGAGTTCGGAGGTCAGCAAGCGCGGCGGCGAATTCCGGCGGGGAGAAGCCGTGGAGGGAGGCGGCGACCGAGCGGGCGTCTTTGGGGTTGTAGCGGGTGACGCGGATGGCGAGCGAAGAACAGGCGTCGTCGAGGGCATCGCGGTAGAGGGCGCCTTCGGCGGCGTGGAGGGCGGTGTGGGAGGCGAGGATGGCGGCGAGGGACGGAGGGACAGGTGGGGAGAGGGGGATGGCGGCGGTGGTGGGGCGCCGGCCCTCGATATCGAGGACGGAGACGAGTTGCTCGACCTCCTGCTGGGCGCACTGGCGAGCGGAGGCGGTGACTTCCTGGAGGAGGTGGTGGGCGGCATCCGGCGGGAGTTCGCGGGCAGCGTGGTAGACCTGAGCCGGGAGGCCAGCTTCGAGGAGCGGGAGGCGGTCGCGGTGGAGGATGGAGATGGCGCCGTCAAGAATGGTGGCGGCGATTGCGATGGTCCAGCCGGTGTGGTCGCGGAAGCCGAGGGCGATCGATTCCTGAATCACGACTTGTGGTTCCCGATTCCGAGCGAGTTGCGGGGAGCTTACTCGCCCGGCGAGGGTTCTGTTGGGATCACGACTCGGGCGAGGGGGCAGGGCGGTTGGGGTTGAGGAGGTCGAGGCGGCGGTGGTTGGAGGAGTCGGCGATGAGTTTGTCGAGGCGGCGGAGTTGGGTTTGTTCGCGTTTGGCATCGAGGACCCAGTAGAGGGCGGTGCGGCGGTAGCCTGGGGGTTGGGATTGGAAGAAGCTCCAGGCTCCGGGGTGGGCGCGGAAGCGGACTTCGAACTCTGGCGGCAGTTGGGCGGGCTTGTTCTCGTAGGAGTAGCGGCGTGAGTTGCTTTCAGTGCGGGCGTTGAAGGCGGCGAGGCCGGCGGGGTGGACGAGCCCGGCTTCGATGAGGCGGCCCATCCGTTCGATGTTGACGGCGCTCCAGTTGCTGCGGGGCTTGCGTGGGGTGAGCCGGATCATCCCGCTATCGGGGCCGAGGGACCTGGCGCGGCCATCGATCCAGCCGAAGCAGAGGGCCTGCTCGACGGCCTGGGCGAGAGTCATGCGCTCTTTGCCGGAGCCTTTCTTGTAGAGACCGACGAGGAGTTCGGTGGCGGTGGCGTGGTTGGCTTCGAGCCAGGCGCGGAGCTCGTCGGGGGAGAGGAAGTGGGGGGTCATGGGGGGTATCGGGGTGGTGGGGGGTCATGGGGGGTATCGGGGT
>CAYPAZ010000067.1:0-9827 GCA_964408835.1 uncultured Anaerolineaceae bacterium | reverse complement strand
CGCGGCGGAACTCGGGGCTTCATTCAAACAGGCTCCGAGCCACGGCCATCAGCTCCTCATGCGGAATGCCGTCGGCATCCAAGAGCGTGAGAATACCGGTGGTCATGTCGTAGACAGCTATCGCGGAACGCCCGAGCCCCAGCTCGTCGAGAATTGGCCGAGCCACGACTGCCGAGCGGCCACCGAAGGACGCTTCCATCCACCGATCCTCGGGCACCAGGACTGAGCTGATAACCGGCGCTGGCACGCGCATCCGAACCACGGAGAAGGAGCCCCCCAAGCGACCCTCGGGGGGCTCGGCCGGGACAATGAATTTCGCGAAGGCGTGCACGATCCGCCCACTACAGATCGTTGCGAGCCCGGTTGAGAGCGACCCGTGTTCGACCATGGTCCCTTCAGGGAGCACACGAGGGAAGACGCTCATCTCCGTCCCCTCGGACTCCAACGAATCGAGCCACTCTGGCGACGGACATCCCTCGCGGCCATCGTCCGCGCCGAACTCAATGAGGAAGCCGTTGAGCTCCCCCTCGAAGCGCGGCTTCATCCGGTCTGCATTCTGGTAGGGGACGAACCAGAAGGGTTGGGAGCGGTCCGGGGTCGAGCCGGGCTCGGGGGTGACCGTCCGGCCAGGGTGCTCCCAGAAGGCGGCGGTGGCGGTGGCGTTCGCCGAAGGGTCGCCGGGGGGAGTATCCATGGTCCCGGCGGGACCACCGGGATCGCCTGCTCGCGTCTCTGTCCCACCGCCGGTGAGAAGGCTGGTCACGGCATACGCGAGCACCGCCAGCAAAGCGAGCGTCGCGCCGGCCAGACCAAGCTTTGCCGGACGACTATTCTTCATATAGACACCCATGATACCCGCCGCCGGGGGGGGGGGACAAGCACAGGATGCAGAGGTTCCAACAGGCTGCGCCACTGCGGCGCGGCGGACGGCCGCTTTCGGCGACTGGGTCAGCGCTTGCGTTCGTCGAAGTCGCTGAGATCGAGGCCCTCGATGAAGTCCTTGAAGGCGCCGAGGCGTTCGAGCTCGGCGGGGTCGAGATCCTTGCCCATGCCTTCTTCGGACTCTTTCGGTTGGCCCTCTTCATCGAGGATGACGCCGGCCCTATCGAGAACGGCTTCTTCGGAGAAGATGGGGGCTTCGACCCTGACGGCGAGGGCAATGGCATCGGAGGGGCGGGAGTCGACTTCGACGGTTTCGCCGTTCACATCGAGGACGATGCGGGCGTAGAAGGTGTCGTTGTTGAGGTCGTGGATGACGATATAGACGACTCGGCCGCCGAGCTGTTCGATCATGTTGCGGAGGAGGTCGTGGGTGAGGGGGCGAGCAACGGCGACATCCTGGAGGCGAACGGCGATAGCGTCGGCTTCGGCGGGGCCGATGAAGATGGGGAGGTAGCGGTCGGATTCCTTCTCGCGCAGGATGACGACCCGCTGGTAGTTCATCAGGCTCAGCCGGATGCTCTCGATGCTCATTTCGCGCACGGTGCAAGTCACCTCCGCCGGGCCCCGGCCCTCCGAAGGCGATGATAGGAGCGGCCGAATCGGGGAGTCAACGAAGGGAGGGTGCGGGGCGGCGGTCGGTGCGGCGTGCGCGGAGGTTGGCGAAGGCGACAAAACCCGTGACAAGGGCGAGGGCGGTCATGACGGGCGTAATCCCGAGGGCGTCGGCCATGGCGCCGGCGATGAGGACGGGAGCGGAAGCTGCGACGGCGGCCATCGCGCCCTGGGTGGCGAGCACGCGGCCCTGGAGGTGGAGAGGGACGAGGTCGTTGATGGCAGTCTGGGCAGCGACGGAGACGAGTGCGAAGCAGAACCCGAGGGGGACAACGAGGAGCATGGCGATGACGCCGCCGCCATCGAAACTTCCGATATCCACGGAGTTGAGCCATGAGAAGTAGCCGAAGCCGCCGATGAAGTCAGCAATTTCGTTCGTGTAGGTGACCATGGCGAGCAGGACGACGAAGCCGATGAAGCCGGTGCTGCTGAGGACCACGTGGGGGATGCGGTGGGCGAGGAAGCCGGCGAGGCGGAGGCCAACGGCGACACCGATGGCCGCCGGGGTGAGGATGACGGCGCCGACTTCGACCGGGAGGCCGAGAGTGTCCTGGATGTAGGTGGGGATGAGACCGCCGAGGATGATCAGGGCGGTGGCGATGACTGTGAGTTCGACGGCGGCGTGCCAGACGCGGGGGTTGCGGCGCATCTCAACCCAGCCGGCAGACCACCAGTGTCCGGAGACGCTGCCGCCGACTTCCATACGTTCCGCGGAGCGAACGCGGCCGATGCGGACGGCGTGGTAGGCGGCGATGAGCCAGAGCACGGCACCGATGCCGAAGAGGACATCGGGGCTGCCGAAGACACGTAGCCCTATGGGGGTGAGGATGGCGAATCCGATGATCTGGGCAACACCGGTAATGGCGGCGCCGATGGCGTTGGCGCGGGCGAGGGAATCGCGGGCGACGATGGCGGGAAGGATGGCGCCTTCGGCACTGCCAGCGAACTGGGCGAACGTTGCCAGGACGATGGCGGCGACGAAGTAGGAGGGCACGCTGCCGCCTTCGAGGATGAAGACCACGCAGATGCCGGCGCGAACGACATCGGCGAGGAAGGCGATGAGGCGCTTGGGGAAGGCATCGGCGGCAGTGCCGGCGACGATACCGGCGACGGTGCCGGGGATGACGAGCGCCAGCACGAGGAGGGAGGACATGAACGCCCGGCCGGTCTCATCGACGATGAGGAGGACGAGGGCGAAGTTGAGGGAGTTCTGCGCGATGCGGGACGCGAATCGGCTTAGCTGGAGGGCACGGAAGGGGCGTTGCTGGAGGAGCGGGTCGGGAGCGGCGCCAACGGCTGCCTCAGTCATGGGCGGATGATACGCGGACTTTGATCCTTGACTCGAAGCGGCGGCGGTCCAGGAGGACGCGGCGCTGGCAACCGAGGCACGCGATGCCGATATCGGCGCCGGTGCGGAAGACACGCCACTCCCAGCCGCCGCACGGATGCCGGCGGCGCATGCGATAGACCTCGCCGACGTTGACTTCGGGGATCACACGGCGGAGGGGATGGCGGCGTTGAGCTCGTCGCGGAGCTGACGGGCGGCATCGGCAGCCGCCTTCGCGAAGTCCGGGCCTTCGGAGGCGTACAGGATGGAGCGGGAGGCATTGACGACGAGCTTCCCGGGTACGCCTCCGGCGGCTGCGACGACTTCCGCGGGGTCGCCTCCCTGTACGCCGACGCCGGGGACGAGCAGCGAGGCGCCGGGCACGAGTTCGCGGATACGACGCAGCTCGGCGGGCGCGGTGGCGCCGACGACGAGGCCGACGCTGGGGGACCAGGAGGTGGCGACGAGGGCGACTTCTTCGAAAAGGAGGCGGCCATTGGCGAGGGGCTGTTCCTGGAACTCGCGGGAGGATGGGTTGGAGGTGCGGCAGAGGGCGTAGACGCCCTTGCCTTCGTAGGCAAGGAACGGGGCGACGGCATCGAGGCCCTGGTAGGGGTTCAGGGTGACGGCATCGAAGGCCCACTGCTCGAACATGGCGCGGGCGTAGGCTTCAGCGGTGTTGGCCATGTCTCCGCGCTTGACGTCGCCGATGACAGGGATGTCACCGGGGATCGCGGCGATGGTCTGCTCGAGGGCTCGAAGGCCTTCGACACCGAACTGCTCGTAGAAGGCGATGTTGGGCTTGAAGCAGGCGGCGTAGGGGGCGGTGGCTTCGATGATCGCGCGGTTGAACGCGGCGACGTCTTCGACCTTGTGGCGCCGGAAGTCGGGATCGAGGCCGACGCAGACGAGTGAGCCGGCGGCGCGGGAGCGAGCGGCGAGGCGTTCGAAGTAGGTCATGCGGTTGCCTCCTCCGGGGCGGGGACGAACCCGACGCGTTCCATGGCCTGGCGGAACGCGAGGCGGTTGCCTGAAACGATAACCGATAGGGAGCCCTGACGGCCTGCGGGCGCCCGCAGGTCAGCCTCGTCGAGGACCTGGAGGGCGCGGCGGGCGACGGCCTCGCTGGTATCGACGATGGCGACGGAGGGGAACTCGGCGGCGATATCGGCGGCAAGGAAGTGGTAGTGGGTGCAGCCGAGGACCACGGTATCGGCGCCGGTGGCAACCTCGTGGCCGATGGCGGAGCGAATTGCGGAGCGAGCGGTGGGGGTGCCGGCGCGACCTTCTTCGACGAGCTCGGCGAGGCCATGTCCGGGTACGGTGACGATGCGGGTGCCGCTGCCGAACTCTTCCTGGACGCCGGCGAGGAGTGCGCCATCGAGCGTACCGGGGGTGGCGAGGATGGCGACGTGGCGGTTCCGGGAGGACGCTGCGGCCGGTTTGAGGCCGGGGACCATGCCGACGAACGGGACCGGGAACGCTTCGCGGAGGTCGTGGAGGGCCGCGGCGGAGGCGGTGTTGCAGGCGACCACGATGAGCTTGGCATTGGCCTGGAGGAGGCGGTCACAGATGGCGAACGCGCGTTTGCGGACTTCGGGCGCGGGACGCGGGCCGTAGGGGAAGTAGAGGGTGTCCGCGAAGTAGAGGGTATCCTCGGTGGGTGCGAGCGCCTGGAAGGCGCGGAGAACACTGAGCCCGCCGATGCCGGAGTCGAACATGCCGACGGGGCGGGGATCCATCGCGACCATTGTCGATTGTCGAGTGTCGATTGTCGATTGCCGGGAACCAAGGGCGGGGCCAAAGTACGCGAGTGCGACGGATTGATGTGGCTGTGTTGCCTGCGGAAGCGGCGCTGATTGAAGCGGATTGCTATGTGGTGGTGGACGTCTTGCGAGCGACGACGACGCTGGCGGTGCTGTGCGGGCGAGAAGTGAAGGACGTGCTGGTGGTGGACGACATCGGGCGAGCGAGGGGGATGGCGAAGGAGCAAGGGCGGCTGGTGTTCGGGGAGGAGCATGGCCTGGCGCCGGAGGGATTCGACGGTGGGAACTCGCCAGTGGAGGTAGCCGGGATGGACCTGGCGGGCAAGGGAACGGTGCTGTTTACGACGAACGGGACGCGGGCGCTGTGCTCGGTCGCGGGGCGGGGTGCGGTGGCAGCGGGGGCGCTGGTGAATCTGCCGGCAGTCGTGGGCTGGGCCAGGGGATTCGAGCGGGTGGCCGTAGTGTGCGCCGGTGGAGGGCGCGGGGAGCGGTTCGCGCTGGACGACTTCATGGCGGCGGGAGCGATCGTACGCGCGGCGATGGAGGCCACGACGGGAGTGGCGCTGGGGGACGCGGCGCGGGCGGCGCTCTCGGTGTCGGGGCACTGGGGGGACGCGGGCGTGCGGGGGTCGGAGCATGCGGGGTACGTGCGACGGCTCGGGCTGGGCGAAGATGTGGAGTACGCGCTGCGGGTGGGGATGGTGGACGCGGTGCCGGTGGCGGCGGAGTGGGGAGAGGGATGGGTGAGGATGGAAGCGGCCGGGTAAGCCGGGCGCAGCTACTGGTCCGGGGTCCCGGTGCGCCAGCGACGTTCGAGTTCGCGGACCGTAGCGGGGTCGGGGGGGCGGCCCGCGTAGCGAGCTTCTTCGAAAGCCAATGTTATGTCGTCTGTGACGTGAGAGGCGAAGGTATCCGCGAGCTCGGGGGCGAACTCGTCTGGCGTGCGAGCCGGCGCGCGGGGGTGGCCGCGATCTTCGGCTTCGCGGAGGACGGTGGTGTAGAGGCGGATGGCGTCGTCGTCGGCGCTGGCGGTGGTACGACGTCGCCGCCAGCGTGGGATCAAGGAGGCTGCGAGGCCGAGCAAGTCTTCGGCGATGCCACCAGCAGAGGTGACGCTCGGCCCCGTGCCGGGCCTACGTTCGCGGCGCCTGCGCATGCGGGTCAGGAACGCAAGGCCGACGGCAACAGCGCCGACCACAATGGCGAGAGCGAGTAGCCGGAAGATGAACGCAGCTACGCGACTGGCAGTCGAGCGGTCGTCGTCTTCGTCTGCGAGAGTGCCGGTGATGTCGGCAGGGACCTGGCGGATGTCTTCGGGGCTGACGGCACCGCCAAGGAGGAGGCTCGCGATCTTAGCGAAGACCCATGCGACGGGGGTGAGCACGATCGTGAGAACGACTTCGATGGTGTTGCCGAGGACGGTCCCAATCGGGCCGGAGAATGGCCCCCAGAGCAGGCCGAAGAGAATAACGCCCACTATGGTGGTGGCGAGCGTGCCAGAGAGGAGCGCGCCGGTGACGCCGCCCGCGCGGAGCGTGCCGATGGTGGCCCCGCTGCGGGCCAACTGTGAGAGGGTCAGGGCGATGATGGCGACGGCGTAGAACGCAGCCGCCCCGCGGCCGACTTCGCCGATGGCGCTGGAAGGGGTGGCGAGGATGACGATGATAGTGACGGCCGCGAACGGGCCGGCGAGGCTGCGCGGGATGAATTCGAGTTCGACATCCTGTTCGGAACGCCAGAGCCCCCAGGCCCAGAGAGGGATGACGAACCCGGCGCCGACGATGACATCGGAGCCGGCCTGGGTGGTCGCCTGGGCTTCGGCAAGGAAGTCCGCCAGCCACCCAAAGTCCCAGAGGGCGAAATCGCCCGCGAACTCAAGGCGGAGGATCCCGTAGAGCACGGCGAACGTAACAACCGCAGCGATGGTGGCGCGTGCGCGGGGCCCGAGGTCGAACCCGGCGAGGACGCGCGGCATTGAGTAGGCGGCGAGGACGACGAAGACACAGGTGAACGCGCTCACGCTGTGTTTGGAGGGGTCCTGGAACGCCGCGCCGAACCATGCGCTGAGGACGTAGGCTGAGAGGGCCTGGGCCGCGAGGACGAGGATGATGGCACCGGCGGCGATCATGGGGTGACCTCTACGGGTGCGAGGGCCCTGGCGACGGGGAAGAACGGCAAACCCGGGAGGACCGCGGGGTCGACACGGTCGGAGGTGGCGACGATAGCGACATGGTGCCCCTCGCTGGCCAGGCGGCGGGCGATACCTACAAGTGGCTGGGGCATGAGCGAAGCGACGATGACGATAGTGGAGCCAAGGGGCATGCGGCCCGCCTCACGCCGGATATGGCTGGCGAGGTCGCCGGAGGTGAGCGGCTGGATGACCGCGAGCGCTTCGAGGAGGCGGGCGAGCTGGTCGGGGGCGCGGGAGGGGGCAATGCGCATGGGCCGGTCGGAGTCCGGCATGGAGCCGTTCGCCAGGAGCCCTACGGCGTAGCGCTCTTCGTCGGCCCAATGAGCGATGGAGGCAGCAACGGAGACGGCGCGCTCGAGTTCTTCGGGGAGGTACCCCTCCCAGGCGTGCTCAAGGGTATCGATGTTGAGCATGACATAGAGCTGGCGGGTGGCGGAGGGCTCGTAGACGCGTGAGCGGAGGTCGCCACTCCGGGCCGTGGCCTTCCAGTCGATGCGCTTCATGGGGTCGCCGGGGCGGTACTCGCGGAGGCCGGCGATGCGGAGGGGGTCTTCGAAGATGCGGTCGCGTCCCTTCTGGTCGCCGAAGGGACGGTCTGCGGGGATGCCGAGGTCACGGAGGGAGTAGATCTTCGGGAAGACGATGAGGTGGGCGAGATCGCCATCGAAGCGCTGTGAGGGGAAGATGCCGAGGAGGTCAGCGGAGCGGATGACGCCGGGACCCACCTGGTGGTAGCCGCGGTGGGTTGCGCGGAGAGTGAACTGCCAGGAGTCGTGCTCGTACCAGCCGATGGCGCCACGGCGGTTGAGGTAGCTGAACCCCGGGACGGTCTGAGATGCCATCCTCTCGTCGTCGATGCGCAGCGGGTCGGCGACGGCAACTTCCCACTCGAACCAGGGGAGCGGGAGGACTTTCCGGTTTTCGAGCTCGATATCGAGCAGCACAGGCTCATTGACGAACACGCGGCGCTCGCTGAGCCGCCGCTCGAAGCGGACGCGGTCGAAGAGGTGGCGGTGCCAGTAACGGCCGAAGCCGCCGATGACCATGATGACGACGCCGACGCCAGCGATGGGTGGCTGGGCGGCGCCGTAGCCGATGAGCAGGAGGAGGATGCCGACAGGCAGCCACGCTTCGCGGAAGGGCATGGTCAGGCCTCGACGGGGACGGGGACGCGATCGATGACATCCGCCAGGAGCTCGGTGGCGTCGCGGCCGCGGAGCCGGGCCTGGGAGGAGAGGATGAGGCGGTGGGGGAGGACGTGGGGCGCCATGACTTTGACATCGTCGGGGAGGACGAAGTCGCGGCCGTTGATGGCGGCGAAAGCGCGGGCGGTGCGGAAGAGGGCGAGGCTGGCGCGCGGGCTGGCGCCGAGTTCGAAGGCGGGATCCTGGCGGGTGGCCTGGACGATGCGGACGGCGTAGCGCCTGACATCGGGGTCGGCGTGGAGGCGTCCGAGTTCGGCGACGAGGCGGACGAGTTCGGCGCCTTCGACGACGGGCTGGAGCGATTCGAGCGGGTTCTCCGTTTCGAACCGGGCGAGGATTTCGTCTTCGGAGTCCTCATCGGGGTAGCCCATCCTGAGGCGGACGAGGAAGCGGTCGAGCTGGGCCTCGGGGAGGGGGAAGGTACCTTCGAGTTCGACCGGGTTCTGGGTGGCGATGACGAGGAAGGGCCGGGGGAGGCGAGTGGTGACGCCCTCAACGGTGATCTGGCGCTCCTCCATGGCCTCCAGGAGAGCGGACTGGGTGCGTGGGGTAGCGCGGTTCACTTCGTCGGCCAATACGACCTGGGCGACGAGCGGGCCTTCGCGGAACTGGAAGTCACCGGTTTTCTGGTTGAAGAAGTGGATGCCGGTGATATCGGCGGGCATGAGGTCGGGGGTGAACTGGATACGGCGGAAGGTGCAGCCGAGGGAGCGGGCGATGGAACGGGCGAGCATGGTCTTGCCGACCCCGGGGACATCATCGAGGAGGATGTGGCCCTCGCAGAGGAGGGCGACGAGGGCAAGGCGGACGACATCGGTCTTGCCGACGATGACGCGTTCGACGCTGTCCTGGAGCCGCTCGGCGATGGTGCGAATGGCGGTGACGTCTTCCGGAGAGAGACGGGAAACCTGGGAACTCACAAGCCCTCCTGGATTGGGCGATGGTAAGGGACGAGCGTGCTGAGTGCTTGGGCCCAGGCCCAACCTTTTCGTGCGAAGGGGCCCGGATGCCTAGGATGATCGCGTGACGGACGTGACGCGGCTGCGACTGGGGTACAACAACGTGTACGTCGTGGAGGGGCGGGGCGGTCGCATCGCGGTGGACGCGGGGCCGGACTACGAGGGTGCGTGGGATGTCGTGGCAGGGGAGGCGGGGGCGCTGCCCGGGGTGGTGGTAGTCACGCACGGGCACCTGGACCATGCGGGGCTGGCGCGGCGCTGGCAGTCGTCCGGCAGCAGTGTGGTGCTCGGGGCGGCCGATGTGAGGCTGGCGGCAGGGCCACAGCTGCAGGACGACCGGGAATTCAAGGCGTTCGTGGCGTACGTCGAGGCGGTGGGGGCACCCGAAGAGGTGGCGGCGGCGGCGGTAGCCGGGCTGTACGAGCGTCGAGAGTGGGCCCGGGCCGCCTCGGCGGCGGGAGGTTATCCGCCGGCGGGACGGGGGGGCCGGTGGCCAACCGGGCTGCGCTACGAGCCGTTCGTGCCGGACGAAGTTGTAGACGGGGAGGGCGAGGTCGCGGACCTGAAGGTGCTGGCCTGCCCGGGGCACACGCCGGGGAACCTCGTGGTGCTGGACGAGGAGGAAGGGCTGCTCTTTTCGGGGGACCAGTTGTTGCCGGACATGACCCCGACACCGGGAATCCAGTTCATGGGCGGCGAGCGGTTCAGGAGCCTGCCCGCGTTCGCGGAATCATTGAGGCGGCTGAGAGGGCTCGCGCACCGGTGCTACCCGGGGCATGGGGAGCCGTTCGATGGGGTGGACGCGGCCATAGAGACGAACCTGGC
>CAYPAZ010000066.1:7732-9829 GCA_964408835.1 uncultured Anaerolineaceae bacterium | reverse complement strand
CATGTGGTCGGGGACGAAGGAGCGGCAACAGGCGCGGTTCGCGACCTCTCGCCGACGCTCAACGGGCTGGCCTACCTGCGCAGCGACCCGGTGTTCCACGAAAGCGGGCAGGGGATAAACCCCGAGTACGAGATGATCACGCTCAGCGACGACCTGCCGCTCATCTGGTGGCTGCGGGAGAACGTGGAAGGGAGCCCGATCATCGTGGAGGCGGTGGGGCCGCTGTACCACTGGACGGGACGAATGTCGTGGAACACGGGGCTGCCCGCGGTCATCGGCTGGGACAACCACCAGAACCAGCAGCGCAAGGCGTATAGCCCCCTCGTCGGGCAGCGGCGGGCGGAGACGACACGCTTCTACCAGGACCCCGACCCAGCGTACGCCGAAAGCTACCTGCGGAAGTACAACGCCAGGTACGTGGTGGTGGGCACGGAGGAGTGGGCGTTCGGTACCGAGGGCGGGCTGGCCAAGTTTGCAGCCATGCCGGCCCTCAGCGAGGTGTTCCGCGACGGGCGGTACGCGATCTACCGGGTCGACCAGGGGATGCTGCCGCCGGCGGTGCGGTAGGAAGGACCGCCGGCAGGCGGACTGTCAGCCGTTCGATTCGGGGAAGGTGACGCAGGTGGTGGTGCTTTCGATGCCTTCGATGGCGCGGATGTTGCGGCTGATAACAGAGGGCACATCCGTGAGGGTCGGGACTTCGACAACGGCCACGATGTCGTAAGGGCCCATCACCTGATAGACCTCGGAGATGCCGTCGATGGTCTTGAGCCGGCTGTAGACATCTGAGGTACGGGCGGGGTCGACGACGATGAGGACGAAGGCTTTGATGGCCATGGCCGTTACTCCTGAGGTGCCCGGGCTGACCGGGGAACGTTAGCAGAGGAACGTTTCGGGCGCATTTCGGACGAGAGGGAGGAGGGAAGAGGCAGGAGGCAGGAGTTCCAGCCCCCACCACGCCTCTCCGCCAGGGATGAAGGGACAGGATGACGGCGAGATTTGCCAGTTAGCTGTCGCGGAGGCGGAGGACGGCCATGAAGGCTTCCTGGGGGATTTCGACGTTGCCGACGCGCTTCATGCGCTTCTTACCTTCGGCCTGCTTCTCGAGGAGTTTGCGCTTGCGGGTGACATCGCCGCCGTAGCACTTGGCGAGGACGTTCTTGCGGAGCGCGCGGATGGTCTCGCGGGAGATGATGCGCCCACCGACGGCGGCCTGGAGCGGGACATCGAACATCTGGCGGGGGATGAGGTGGCGGAGCTTCTCGACCAGGGCGCGGCCTTCGCGGGAGGCGCGGCTGCTGTGGGTGATGAGCGAGAGCGCATCGACGGGCATGCCGTTGACGAGGATATCGACCTTCACGAGGCTGGCCGCCCGGTACTCGCTGACGTGATAGTCGAGACTGGCGTAGCCGCTGGTGGAGCCCTTCAGGTTGTCGTAGAAGTCGACCAGGATCTCGGCCATGGGGACGTCGTATTCGAGGAGGACACGCGCTTCGCCCTGCGAGAGCTCTTCTTCGGGCTCGAGGTACTCCATGCGCAGGAACTCGCCCCGCCGGTTGGTGACGAGCTCCATGACCTGGCCGATGTAGCGGCTCGGGGTGACGACATCGATACGGGCCCAGGGCTCGCGGATCTCGGTGATACGGGCCGGGTCAGGGAGCTCGGCAGGGTTGTCGACCTCCACCTCCTCGCCGTTCGTGAGGACAACGCGGTACTCGACGCTGGGGGCGGTCGTGAGGAGCTCGAGGCCGTACTCGCGCTCGAGCCGCTCGGTGACGATTTCGAGGTGGAGGAGGCCGAGGAAGCCGCAGCGGAACCCGAAGCCGAGGGCGGCGGACGATTCGGGCTGGTAGACGAGCGAGGCGTCGTTGAGGCTGAGCTTCGAGAGCGCCTCTCTGAGGTCCTGGTACTGGTCCGAGTCCGTGGGGTAGAGGCCGGCGAAGACCATGGGCTTGGCCTGGCGGTAGCCCGGAAGCGGTTCGGGAGCGGGGCTGTCCTCGCGCGTGACAGTATCACCCACGCGGCACTCGGCCACGTCCTTGAGGCCGGTGGCGACGTAGCCGACTTCGCCGCAGCCAAGGGCGGGCAGGGGGCGGG
>CAYPAZ010000066.1:0-7722 GCA_964408835.1 uncultured Anaerolineaceae bacterium | reverse complement strand
GATTTATCCCGGCCATGAGCCGAAGGGGCTTGCGGGGGCGGGGCTGCGGGCTGAAGATGCCGAATTCGAGCGGCTCGAAGGTGACGTCCGTGGCCATCAGGCGCAGGGGGCGGCGGCCCTCGAGGCTCCCCTCGAAGACGCGGACGTAGGCGAGGACGCCTTTGTAGGCGTCGTACTTGGAGTCGAAGATCAGGGCGCGCGTGGGGGCGGCGGGGTCGCCGGCGGGTGGCGGGATGCGCTCGGCGATGGCGGCGAGGATCTCATCGACGCCGGAGCCTTCCTTGGCGCTGGCGTAGATGATCTCGGCGGGGTCGAAGCCGATGACCCGCGTGAGCTCAGCGGCAACGCGATCGGGCTCGGCGTGCGGCAGGTCGATCTTGTTGACGACCGGGATGAGCTTGAGGTCCTGGTTCATGGCCAGGTAGACGTTGGCGAGCGTCTGCGCCTCGATGCCCTGGGAGGCGTCGACGACGAGGAGGGCGCCTTCGCAGGCAGCGAGGCTGCGCGAGACCTCGTACGAGAAGTCGACGTGGCCGGGCGTGTCGATGAGGTTGTACTCGTACTCCACGCCCTCGGCGGCGTGGTAGGTCATACGCGCGGCGGCGGCCTTGATGGTGATGCCCTTCTCGCGCTCGAGGTCCATGGAGTCGAGGACCTGCTCGGACATCTGGCGCGCGGTGAGGGTGCCGGTGCGCTCGAGCAGCCGGTCGGCAAGGGTCGACTTGCCGTGATCGATGTGCGCGATGATGCAGAAGTTGCGGATGCGCGCCTGGTCCATGGATCGAGTGTAGGGAAGGCAGGGCTTAAGCGCGGTTAGAGGAGGGCGGCAAACTCCTCGACGCTTAGCCAGGATTTGCGAACCTGGTCGCGGAGGAGACCTGGCGCGAACTCGCGATAGGAGCGGAGTGGACAGCGAAAGCAGGAGCCTGACTCTCGCTTTGACGCGCGACAACCAACCCGCCTTTCGAACGCCCGGACCGCCGCGGCCCCCCGAGATGCGGGGGAGCCCAGGCAATGAGCGGGACCTCGATTTCGCGAAGGTCCACGGTGAGCGGCAGTCCTGCCTTCCTACGAGCTTCGAGCGGAGGCCGATAGCCTCGCGGATATTGGCGAGAGCCTCTTCTTCGGTGCGTCCCTGGCTCGCACACCCCCGGGATCAGGGGCAATCGACGACGAACCAACCCTCTTCGTCCCTGTAGACGGTGGAGACGACCTATGCGCGGGGGGCCGGAGCGGAACGGGCGGCGGCGCGCGGAGTAGAATCGGCGGCATGGTACGCGTGGTTCGACCGGAAGAACGAGACAAGGGGACAGCGCAAACGCCGGGGATGCAGCGGGAGGCGGGGATCTCCCCGGGCACTGCGGGCTCGGAGGGGCTGTGGATGGGGACGGGGCGGAACGACCCGGGGGCCGTCTCGGGCGTGCACCACCACGGCGAGGCGGAATCGGGGATTTACATCCTGAAGGGGCGCATACGCTTCCGCTGGGGCGAGAAGCTGGAGCACAGCATCGATACGGGACCGGGCGACTTCGTGTTCGTGCCGCCGTTCGAGGTGCACATGGAAGAGAACCTGAGCCCCGACGAGCCGGCGGAGTTCCTGCTGGCGCGGAACAGCAACGGCGTCATCGTGGTGAACGTGCCCGATCCGAGGGAGTAGGGGCGAGCGAGGGACGCACCCGGGCCGGGGGCTGAGGCTGTTCGTTGACACCCCGGGAACGCGGTTCCTACGATCCCCAGTGTGACGACCATCGAGGAGACAGCCGAACGGCTGGAGGGAGTTGGCTATCGGCTCACGGCCTCGAGGCGGGCTGTGCTCGAGGCTATTACAAGCGCGCCGGCGCCCTTCACCGTGGAGGACATCTGCGCCGCGGCGCCGGCGGTGGGCCGGGCAACGGTTTTCCGGACCATGAAGCTCTTGCAGGAGCTCGACCTCGTATGCCGCGTGCCGCTCGAAGACGGGAGCGTGCGCTATTCCGTGTCGCGCAGCGGCCATCACCACCACCTGATCTGCGGCGAATGTGGGGCTGTGGAGGAGTTCAGTGACCAGGCGGTGGACGTGCTCATTCGCGAGAACGCCGAGGCGCGGGGGTTCAAGCTGGACGGGCACAGCCTTGAGTTGTACGGCCGCTGCACTCGCTGCGGGTAGGAGGGCCGGTCTGGTAGGTCCGTCGAGTCGAAATCAGGCGGTCTGGACGGCTCCAACAGGTGGGAACGGTTACAGGTTAAGGGCAGTCTGTTGCCCCCTTTCGTGCTGCCGAGATTGACAGCAGTGGAATAACAGATATAGTCCCGCCCGAGCAGAGATGCGCAGGTGGCAGAGCCTGTGGTGTCAGAATGAAATCTACCTACCGGCCGGAAACGTAAAGTCGCAGGAAGGACAACGGAGATTGCGGCTCGCGACAGCAGATTGCCGGGAACCGATCGAGGGGCGGATGGCCGCTGGGCGGCATGCCGCCCTTTCCTCGTGGCGGCAGTGCCTCGCGGCCGCGGAACAGGGGAGGTGCTACGGAGACGAATGACGCCAGTGGGCCCAGCCGGCGTAGAGAGGGCTCGGCGGGCCGATAACGCAAGGCCAGACCGGTTAGACACAGGAGGGAAACCGACTCAATGACGAAACTGATACGACGGCAGTGGCTGCTGAGCCTGGTGGCGATCTTCGCCGTCATGGCGTTTGCGGCTGCTTGCGGTGATGACGACGACGACGACGGCAATGGTGACGTAGCCAAGGGAGGCACGGTTACCGTGCGGACCGTGCAGTTCGAGAACTGGGACCCGCACTTCGCCAACTTCGCGCAGGACATCGACCACTTCTTTAAGGTGTGGCGCGGCCTGTACTTCTTCGACAACGCTGGCAACCCGATCCCGGCGATGGCCGATGGCATGCCGGAAGTCTCGGCGGACGCCACGACCTACACTGTCAAGCTCAAAGCCGACCTGAAGTGGTCGGACGGGCAGCCGCTGACGGCCGAGGACTTCGTGCTGGGACTGCAGCGGAGCTGCAACCCGGACATTGCGAGCCACTACCAGTACATCCTGACTTCGGTGGTTGGCTGCGATGACTACTACCTCGAGCGCGAGTCCGCGACGAAGAAGGAAGAGAACCGGGCGAAGGTCGGCGTGAGGGCGGTCGACGCGACTACCCTCGAGTACAAGCTGGCGCAGCCGCAGACTACCTTCACGATCATCCTCGGGCTCTGGCCGACCTTCCCGGCGCCGAAGCACATTCTCTCGAGCGTCGACGCCGCGTGGCCTGGCCCGATGGAGAACGTCTACAACGGCCCGTTCATGCCCAGCGCCTATACCGAGAAGGATCGGATGGAGCTGGTTCCCAATCCGCACTGGGCCGGCCCGGCGCCGCACCTCGACAAGATCATCATGCGGTACATCGACGACACGGCTGTCGCCGAGACGGCGTACCGCGCGGGCGAGCTCGACATCACGAGCGCGAACGTGGCGAACCTCGACGCGACGCGCAATGACCCGACGCTAAGCCAGGAACTGGTGTCGGCTCCGAACCCGACAACTATCGGCCTCCTGTTCCAGGTGAACTTCGAGCCGTTCCGAAACGCTGATGTCCGTCTCGCGCTTTCGCGGGCGACGGACCGCGAGACGCTTGACCGGGTCGTGTACAAGAGCGCGAACACGCCGACGACACACTGGATTCCGCCAGAGCGCTCGGGCGTGCCTGAGGGCACGTACGACAGCATCATCGGGTTCGACGTCGAGAAGGCCAAGGAGCACCTGGCAAAGGCCGGATACCCCGACGGGCGCGGGTTCCCGGGCTTCACCATCCTGCTGACGGACACCGCCACGAATAAGGCCTTGGGTGAGTTCCTGAAGGCGGAATGGGAGAAGCACCTGGGGATCAACGTGGACCTCGAGTTCGTAGACTCGCCGACTCGCTCGGGCAGGTACAATGCCAGCGACTTCCACGTGGTCGCCGGCGGTTGGCACGAGGACTACCCGGATCCGGAGAACTGGATCCTCGGTCTGTGGGAGACGGGTGGCTCGATCAATAAGACCAACACTTCGATCCCGGCTCTCGATGAACTGGCGGAGAAGGCGAAGGTCAACCTGAACGACGAGGAGCGCAGGCAGCAGTACCGCGACGCAGAGAAGCTGCTGCTCGAGCAGGTGAACGGGATTGCGCCCATCCACCTGCGCACGAACCACTTCCTCATCAAGCCGTACATCCAGAACGTGAAGGAGAACATCACGCTGAACGACAGCATGATGCCGGCAGCGTGGAGCCCCGAACTCTGGGCGACGACCAAACAGTAGTAGCGGCAGCCGGGAAACCGGTCTGACGGAAGCACAGCGCGCTGGGGCCCCTCGATGGGCCCCGGCGCGCCCATGCAAAGAGCGGCTGGATGCTCGCATACACGATACGGCGGCTCGTCCTCATCGTCCCGCTGGTGCTGGCCGTCGCCACGGTCACTTTCTTTTTGATGCACGCGGTGCAGGGGGGGCCGTTCGACACGGAGCGGCCGCTTTCCCCTTCCGTGAAGGCGAACCTGGATCGGCGGTACGGGCTCGACAAGCCCCTGCCCGAGCAGTACGCCCGCTACATGTGGAACCTGGCGAAGTTCGACCTGGGGATCTCGTTCAGCAACGACCGTGAGATCGTGGAGATTGTCCGCGAGAAACTTCCGATTTCGGCTCAGCTGGGGCTCGCGGCCTTCGCGTATGCGACGATCGTGGGTATTTCTCTCGGGATCTTCTCGGCCCTCAACCAGAACGGGCCGCTCGACTACGTGGGGGTGTTCGTAGCCACCATCGGCGCTGCGATGCCGAGCTTCGTGCTGGCGCCGCTCCTTCAGATCGTCGTGGTGCTCGAACTGGGGTGGTTCAGGGTACTCACGGGCTCGCCGGAGGGGTGGATCTCGGTGCCGCTCCTTGGCGATCTGTTCACTCCGACACAGATCTTCCTCCCTGCGGTGGCGCTGGGCACGCTGCCGGCGGCGTTCGTCGCCCGCATCACGCGAGCATCGATGCTGGACATCCTGCGCCAGGACTACATCCGGACGGCGCGGGCGAAGGGAGTGCGCGAACTGGCGGTGGTCCTCCGCCACGGAGTGAAAAACGCGCTGATCCCCGTCCTCACGGTGCTCGGCCCGATCTTCGCGGGGCTCATCACGGGCTCGTTCATCATCGAGCGGGCGTTCCAGATCCCGGGCATCGGACGGCAGTTCGTGGACTCGGTGCTCGTCCGCGACTACGGCATGATCATGGGGCTCACGCTGTTCTTCGCCATTGTGATCGCCGTGATGAACCTGGTGGTCGACCTGCTCTACGCCGTGGTCGACCCACGCATCCGGTACTAGGAGGAGAATCTTGGCAGCGGACCAGTCAGCGGTTCAGGGATTCGGGTTCGGCCAGGATGTGATGCGCTCCAAGCCGCGGGGCCTCTGGACACAGGCATTCTTCCGGCTGATCCGCAACCGGCTCGCGCTCGTGGCGGGCATCGTGCTGCTGGTGATCCTCCTGCTGGCGGTCCTTGGCGATATCTCGACGACGGTGACGAGGCACGCGCCGGCTGAGCAGAACCATGCGCTCATCAACGACGGCCACAAGCTTTCGTGGACAGCGCCCTGGCGTGCCTTCACGGCGGAGTACCCACTCGGGACCGACAACCTGGGGCGGGACAGCTGGGCGCGGCTGCTTCAAGGTACGTTGTTCTCGCTCAAGATCGGGATCGGCACGCAGATCGTCATCCTCACGATCGGCATCACGGTGGGGATGCTGGCGGCGCTAGGGGGGCGGATCTCCGACACGATCCTGATGTGGATAACGGACCTGGCGTTCGCGTTCCCCGATCTGCTCGCGATCATCCTTTTGCGCCAGATCCTGTTCGGGAGGGATTGGCCGATCGTCGGCACAGGCGACCCGCAGATACCCGGCTTACCCGGGACACTGCTGGCGACCATCCTGGCCATCGCTTTCGTGGGCTGGGTCACTGTCGCGCGGCTCGTGCGCGGGCAAATGCTCTCCATCAATCAACAGGACTACGTGACGGCCGCGAGGTCGATCGGGGCCACGCCGTGGCGGGTGGTGCGGGTACACATGCTGCCCAACACGTTGAGCACGGTGATCGTGGCCGTGACGTTCGGCATCCCGCTGGCGATCTTCGCCGAGGCCGCGCTCGGGTTTATCGGCCTTGGTGTGCCCGCGCCCGACGCAAGCCTGGGCACGCTCATCAGCGACGGACAGGGATTCCTCTTCTCGAACAAGTGGCTCATCGTCTGGCCCTCAATCATGGTGGCACTGCTGATGCTGTCGTTCACGTTCCTTGGAGATGGGTTGCGGGACGCGATCGACCCGAGGACACGGAAGTAGGCGAGCGCCCCAGGCAGGACGCCGCGGCCGGGCTTGCGTAGGATCGGCCCGTGGCAAAGCACGACTTTGGGCTCGCGGCGCACATTTCGGCGGAAGCAGTGGGCGTGCCGGGGCAGCGACGGTTCCGGCTTTGCGTTGTGGGGGAATCGGGGCAGTCGGCATCGATGTGGCTCGAGAAGGAGCAGTTGACCGCCCTGGGCACGGCGATCGAGGCGGTCCTGGGCGACGAGAGCTACGTCCACGGGACGGCCGCGCTCGACGATGAGATCGAAGAGCCGCCGTTCCCCCTTTCGCCGACGTTCGACTTCCGCCTGGCGCGGCTCTCGATGGCGCTGGAGAAGGGCACGAAGACGATGGTGCTGCTGGCGAGCGCGGGGCTCGACGACGAGGCCGACGACACGGTGTCGTTCGCCTTCGGGTTGCGACGGGGCTACGAGCTGAAGCAGGAGATCGCGTCGGTGGTGGCGGCCGGCCGGCGCCCCTGCCCGCTGTGTGGGGGGCCCATAGACCCGGCGGGACACGTGTGCGTAAAGGCGAACGGGCACAACCCAAGGTGAGGGTGCGGGATCAAGGGATGAGGGATGAGGGATGAGTGACCGGATAGGGATACTGACCAGCGGGGGCGATGGGCCGGGGATGAACGCGGCCATCCGCGCGGCCGTGCGCACGGCGACCGCGCACGGCGTGGAGATGGTGGGCTACCTGGAGGGGTACCAGGGACTGCTGCACGCGCGCTACCGGCGGCTCGACGACCGCACGGTGGGCAACACGGTCCAGCGGGGCGGGACGATCCTCGGGACATCGCGCTGCCCTGAGTTTCACGAGGCCTCGCACCGGGCAAAGGCGGTGGAACGGATGCGCCGCGACCGGGTGGGCGGGCTGATCGTTGTCGGGGGCGACGGAAGCTTCAAAGGGGCGCGGGCGCTGGAGACAGAGCATGGAGTGGCCGTGGCCGGGGTGCCGGGGACAATTGACAACGACGTGTGGGGGACGGAAGAGAGCATCGGCTTCCACACGGCGGTGGACACCGCCGTACGGGCGATCGACCAGTTGCGAGACACGAGCGAATCGACCGGGATGCTGTTCTTCGTGGAGGTGATGGGGCGATCGAGCGGGGCGATCGCGCTGCACACGGCCCTGGCGGCGGGCGCGACCGGGGTGCTGGTGCCAGAGACAGAGGCGAGCCTTGAGGAGATAGCGGAGCGCATCCGGCGGAGCGAGGCGCGCGGCAAGCGAAGCCACATCATCGTCGTTTCAGAAGGCGAGCAGGCGGGGGGTGCGTTCGACGTGGCGAAGGGGGTGAGCAAGCTCATCGACCACGAGTACCGGGTGGTGGTGCTCGGGCACACGCAGCGCGGCGGCGCCCCCACGCCCCGGGACCGGATC
>CAYPAZ010000065.1:0-9829 GCA_964408835.1 uncultured Anaerolineaceae bacterium | reverse complement strand
ACCCCCGGACGACACCGCGGTTCGGACCCCTCCCTCGTGGGCTCAGCGCCGCCGGGGAGCGGGGGCCTGGCAACGCCTGCTGGACTCATGGGAGGCGCTGCCCCAGGTCACGGTCGCCCGCATCCAGGGTTGGTGCATCGGCGGCGCAGTGTTGCTGGCCGTCGCCTGCGACCTGCGCGTTGGAGATCGCGACGCGAAGTTCTCGATCCCGGAAGTCGCGCTTGGCATCCCCCTCACCTGGGGCGGGCTGCCGCGTCTCGTCCGCGAGATCGGCCTTCCTCGCACCCGGGACCTCGTGATGACCCGCCGCGTGATCCCCGCGAACGAGGCCCTCGAGTGGGGCATCATCACACGCCTCGCCGGTGACGCAGGACTCGATGCTGAGGTGGCCAAGCTCCTGACTGAGCTTCTTGCTATGCCCCAGGCGCCGCTCGAGATGACCAAGTCCTCGCTCGCTGCCATCGGCCGCCCCGCCCTCGCCATCGCCTGGGCCGATGCCGACCTCCTCCAGTCCGCCGAACGGGAGGAAGACCGCGCCGCCGCTCTCCGGGCCTACATTGAGGCGAATGTTGGTCGGCGGGGTGCTACCTAGCGCTCCGTGGGAGAGGCATCACCCGCCGCGCACCTTCCGGTCCGGATTGAGAACAGCTTCAAGCCTCTCGGCTCCCCCGGCCCTTCGTGTGGCCGCCGGGGACCTTGGGGTTCTCAAGGGTGCCCCGCCACGCGCCCGTCTCGGCCGGGACGGACTCGATGAATTCCTTGAATCGGCGCAGGTCGCCCTCGACCCGCCGCGTTACGAACCCGAGCGCGTCGCCCACGTTCTCCACGAATCCCTCAGGGTTGTAGCTCATGTCCAACCTGACGAGGGTCTCGTCGTTGTTGATGGGGATGAAACTCACCATCCCCGCGTTGGTCGATCCATCGGTGCTGGACCAGATGATGCGGTTATCAGGGATCTGCTCCTTGATCTCCGCGTCCCACTCCTCCTCCTTGCCGGCAATCTCTGCTCGCCAGTGCAAATGCCGGTCGTCGACTTGCCGGACTTCTTCCACCCCTTCCATGAAGCGTGGGAACTCTTCGAACTGAGTCCATTGGTTGTACGCCCTGCTCACCGGGACCCGGACATTGATTTCTTTCGTGACAGACGTCATGGGAACAACTCCTCGACCGTTTGCCAACCAGTGTCGCCTCAGGCTGGTCGAGTCCCTGTAAACCCGCCGCTCGACGGGCCTTGCGCCGCTATCGCAGTCCTATGTGCGGCTCTCGCCTCGGTACCGGTCGCCCGTTAGCTCCTGGAGCTTCCGCCAATGGTGCTCCGTGCGGATCCGCCGGATGGTCCCCGATCGCGACCGCATGACCAGGGACTCGCTTGTCGCGCCTCCCGGCCGGTACTCCACGCCTCCCAGGAAGTCCCCCGACGTAATCCCGCTCGCCGCAAAGCAGACATCGTTGCTCTTCACGAGGTCGTCGATGGTGAGCACCTGCGTGAGGTCCAGTCCGCGCTCCGCGGCCAGCCGCCGGTCGCCATCATCCCTCGGCCAGAGCCGGCACTGCTGGTCCCCTTCGATTGACTTGAGGGCGCAGGCAGAGACCACTCCCTCGGGAGCCCCCCCAATGCCCAGCAGCATGTCGATGCCTGTGTTCGGTAATGCCGCCATCACCGCACCCGCGACATCACCGTCGGTTATGAAACGGATGCGCGCTCCCACGGCACGGACCTCGTCGACGATGTGGGTGTTCCGGTCGCGGTCCAGGATGACCACCGTGACTTCCTCCACGCTCAGGTCCATGGCGTTGGCAACCTGCTGGATATTCCATTCGATTGGCGCGCTGAGGTCGATGCACCCCTTCGCGGCCGCGCCCACGGCGATCTTCTCCATGTAGAAGATGTCGCGCGGATCGAACATGGTTCCCCGTGGCGCGGCGGCGATGACGCTCAGAGCGTTGGGACGGCCCATCGAGAGCAACCGGGTGCCATCGATGGGGTCAACCGCCACGTCCATCTGTGGGCCCTGGCCGTTGCCCACTCGCTCACCGTTGTACAGCATCGGCGCCTCGTCCTTCTCCCCTTCGCCGATGACGATCACCCCGTCCATTGAGACGGTATCCAGCATCAGTCGCATCGCATCCACGGCCGCTTTGTCTGACCCGTTCTTATCCCCCCGGCCCATCCAGCGCGCCGCGGCCAGCGCCGCTGCTTCGGTGGTGCGGACCAGTTCCATCGCAAGGTTACGGTCGGGGACCTGCTCGTCTCTCACGTATCTACTCCAGTGTTGGGCTCACGGGTTCAACCCCAGATCCGTGGCCACGGGCTTGAGCGCTTCGATCACGAATGCGATGTGCTCATCGAGCTCCACGCCCAGATCCGCCGCGCCCTTCACCAGCCAATCACGGTCCACGGAGCGGGCGAAGCCCTTGTCCTTCATCTTCTTGCGTACCGAGGCCACTTCAAGGGATGACAACGACTTGTCCGGCCGCACCAGGGTACATGCTGTGACGAACCCGGAAATCTCGTCGCAGGCGAATATGGCCCGGTCCATCCGCTGTTTGTACTCCAGCCCGAGAAACGGCGCGTGGCAGAGGATCGCGTAGCGGATGTCTTCCTCCACACCTCGCTTCGCGAGGATCTTGGACCCTTCCTCGGGATGGAGGTCCTCGGTCGGGTGGATCTCCCAGTCGAAGTCGTGCAGCAGGCCAACAATGCCCCACTTCTCCACGTCCTCATGCAGGAGCTTCGCGTAGGCCTGCATCGTGGCCTCGACGGCGATGCCATGTTTGCGCGTGCGTTCTTCCTGGGAGTACTCGACCAGGATGTCCCACGCCTCATCGCGGTGCATGGTTCCCTCCCTGCGGGTCCGCGGGACTCATGCTACGCGGGTCATCGTCCCGGGTCACGAAGCTCGAACCTAGATCGGCTTGCCGGTGATGAACAGCAAGCCCTTTGCAAGCACTTCGCCAGTGAACACCGTTGCCATTCCAAGGTAGAGCAGGCCAGTGGCGCTTTGCATCGCCCTGATCTGCGCCGTCCTCAAGGAGAGCACGGCAAGCACCGCCGTGAACGCCAGCCCCACCCCGATCCGCAACCAGAGCACCGGGTTTTGCAGTAGCCCCACATCCACAGGGTTCGATGGCGTCGGAGTGATCCGCTCGGGCACGGCGAGGTTCACCGCGACCACCACCGTCTGGACCCCCACCGCGAACACCAGCAGCCACGCCAGCTCTCGCATCGGCCACGCTGGCAACGAACCCTCGGTCAGGTACCAGTGTCCCCAAACCATCGCGACTGTCACCGCGCCCATCGCCGCCGTTCCGGCCATAAGCGCTGCGAACGAGCCCGGGAAGCCCCAGGTCGGCGGCGCCAGCATCGCCGCGTAGCAAACGATGACCCACAGCCCCGCGACCGACCCGGCTAACCCCGAGATCCGGCCCACCGGGTCCCATCCCATGAACACCGAGACCATGTAGATGAAGCTCGCCAGGATGACCACGAGCAGGCCGCGCCGAGCTGGCTCGAACCATCCCTCGTCTATCGCGAACCCATCAACCGCGGGCTGCAGGTTGATCGCGCTCGCCGCCCAGTAAGTCAGTCCGCCCGCCACCACCACGCAGAGCGCCATCGTGAGCACGAACCCGCGCGTCACTCCGCCCCGGAGGTCTGTCGCCGTCGTGACCCAGAGACTCCCGATCGTTAGCTCCGCCATGATGAGGAGCAGGTTGTACGGGAGCACCTCCTGATTCACCCACCGAGTGTATGGTCGCCCGCCCTACCGGTCAGCGAGCTTTCCATTCCGGCTCACGCTTCTCCCTGTACGCGGCCGGCCCCTCCCTGGCGTCCTCGGTCGCGCCCGCCACCTTGCGCATGGTTTCCCCGAAGCGGATCGCTTCCACAAACGGCATGTCCTGGCCCCGCCAGGCGACCTCCTTCGTGGCCCGCACAGCCAGCGGTGCTGACTTGCAGAGCCGCCCCGCGAGCGCCTGCGCCTCGTCCATGAGCGACTCATGCGCCACAACCCTCCCTACAAGTCCCATCTCCTTCGCGCGTTTCGCGTCCACACGCTCGCCTATGAGCAGCAGTTCCATCGCGTTCTGCCAGCCGACCATCTTCGGCATCCGGACCGCACCCTGGATGGTCGGCACGCCGATCCGCACCTCGGGGAAGCCGAACTCCGCCTTCTCGCTCGCGATCACGAAGTCGCACGATGCCACGAGGGTCAGAGCGAAACCGAGGCAATAGCCGTTCACCGCCGCGATCGTGGGCTTCCAGATCTCCATCCCACTTTCAAGCGATGTCATGCTCGGGACTTCCCAGAAACTGCCCTGTGCCTGGGCGGCCGGGCTCCGCAGGTCCGCCCCGGCGCTGAACGCCCTTCCCGCCCCGGTGACGATCGCCACCCATGCCTCGTCGTCGTCGCGGAAGCTCTCCCAGGCAGCGTTCAGGTCCTGCCGGAGTTCTCCATTGATGGCGTTGAGCGCCTCGGGGCGGTTGTAGGTGATCGTCGCGATGCGGCCCTCGCGTTCGTAGAGCACCGTTCCTGTCATTGGGAGTCCCTCCGGGTTGGTGCCCGGAGTCTACCCGCTCACGCCCGACCGTAGACCGGGATCGCTGCCCCCGACACCACCTCCGATTCATCGGAGCACAGAAACGCAAGTACGCGGGCGATCTGGTCGGGCCTCACCCACTTCTCGAAGTCGGCCTTCGGCATGGCCTCCCGGTTCGCCGGCGTATCGATGATCGAAGGCAGGATCGCGTTCGCCCGGATGCCTTTGGCCCGGTACTCCTCCGAGACCGACTCTACGAGCTTCACCACGCCCAGCTTGGCGATGCCGTATGCGACCGCACCCTCGACTGGCCTCACCGCCGGCCGGGACCCAACGCAAACGATGGTTCCGCTTCCCCGCCCCAGCATCGCAGGCAGCACGGCGTGGACAGCCGTGTAGGCCGTCATCACGTTCAGCTGGAACTGCTCGAGGACCGCATCCGGCGGAGTCTCGTGGACGGGCGTGTCGCCGAAGAACCCACCCGCCAGGCATACCAGCCCGTCGATGCGTTTGTGCTGTGCCAGGACCTGCTCCACCAGGGCAACGACCGATTTGGTGTCGCTGACGTCCGTGGCGACGGCGTTCGCCGAGAGCTGCGTTGGCAGCGCCTCAACCGCCGCAGCCACGTCCGCGACGACGGCCGTAGCGCCATGGTCCTGGAAGTGGGCAACCACCCCACGGCCGAGTGCCCCGGCGCCACCCGTGATAATGATCACCTTCCCGCCGATAGTCATGAGCTTCTCCTCTCACTCCGCAAGGGGCCGCCAGGCTGGACGGCCATCGGCCCGGACGAAATGCCCAAGGCCGGGTACCGGAAGGTGGCTTGCCCCAACCAGGCTTCCATCGTCGATGAGCCGGGTCACCGTCCGGAGCCGCGTTGCCCGGGCAGTTTCGTGATCCCAATCGAACCCGTTCTGCCACTCGGTCTCGATAGCGTCGATGGATGTGATCACAACATCGCCGAGGATGAACGCGCGGTCAGTTCCGCGCGATATCGTGACGCTGGTATGGCCGGGCGTATGGCCCGGCGTCGGTATCGCCGTCGCCGAGAGGGTTAGCGTCTTCTCCCCGTCGAAGAGCTCGATGACCCCGAGGTCCAGCAGCGGCTCCACATCACGAACGAACGACGAGTCTCGCGGGTGGGAACGGCCCCCGGATTCGCCGCTCGGTTGGGCTTGGGCCTGCTTCGAGTAGTGCGCCCAGTCGGCGCCAGGTACGAGGTAGCGCGCCTTCGGGAACCGCGGCTTGCCCGCCTCGTCCAGGTTCCAGCCCGTATGGTCGCCGTGAAGGTGCGTGAAGATCACGATATCGACCTCCTCCGCTGCCACGCCCGCTTCCCCGAGTTCATCCATCAGCTTCCCGCCCATCGCGGGTCCCCAGCCTGTATCCACGAGCACCCTCGTGCCCGCCTCCTCGAACAGGAAGCATGCGAAGTTCAATTCCACTCTGCCTTCGGCGTCGAGGAACCCCGAGTATCGGTCAAGCGCATCTCCGGCTTGCGGGTACACGTTCGTGGCAGGGTAGGACTGCCGGTTGTCGATGAGGGCCACGACCTCGATCGAGCCGGCTCGCGCCTTCTTCACTGCTCACCTCCAGTCGACCGCCCATTCTAGCGGCTGGACTGCGCGCCGCCCGCCCCCGATGATCCGGCGCCATGGGACCCCTCGATGGTATCCGCGTGATCGAGATGGCGAACTTCGTCGCGGCGCCCGCGGGTGGCGCACTCATGGCCGATATGGGCGCCGATGTCATCAAAATCGAACCGCCAACAGGCGATGGTTGGCGCGGGCGGCCACCTCGAGCAGGGAAACCAGAGGACCTTGGCGCCCCGATGCCGCCGGTCTCACCCATGTTCACGATGGACAACCGTGGCAAGCGCTCGGTCGTCCTCGACATCACGACTGCCGCCGGCGCGGAGACCGCCCGGCGGCTGATCGATGCCGCCGACGTTCTCCTGACGAACCTCTTGCCCGCCCGCCGCCTGCGGCTGGGGTTCGACCCCGCCACCCTGCTCGCTCGCAACCCGAAGCTCATCTACGTCGGCGTGACGGGCTATGGCCCCGAAGGCCCCGACGCCAATCGCCCGGGGTTCGACTATTCCGCCTTCTGGGCTGCGAGCGGCATCATGGGCAAGCTCGTCCCGGAGGAGTTCCCGCCGCCGCTCTCCCGCCCTGCGCTCGGCGACCACACCACCGGTCTCGCGAACCTGACCGCAACGCTGGCTGCCCTCCGCCTTCGCGATGCCACCGGCGAGGGCCAGGTCACCGAGCTGTCCCTCTTCACCGTCGGCCAGTGGGTCAACAGCGCCGATATCGTCGCCGCGGCCGTCAACCAGGTTGAGCCGGGCCTTCACGATCGCACCCGGCCGCTCAACCCGCTGTGGAACACGTATCAGTGTGAGGACGGCCACTGGCTCATGCTCACCATGCTCCAGCCCGACGCCTACTGGAAGCGATTCTGCGGCGCAATGGGCCACCCCGAGTGGTTCCAGCACGAGGGGTGGAACTCCGTCAAGGGCCGCGCGGAAGACACGGAGAACCTCACCCGGCGCATCGAGGCGCGCTTCGCCACGGCGTCCCGCGCCGACTGGTCGCACCGCCTGGACGCCAACGGGATCATCTACGCACCTGTCTCGACCGTCCTGGAAGTCGTCGGCCGCGAGCAGACATCGGTGATGCAGACGCTCCAACCTGTCGAGGTCGCGGACGGCGCGATGCTTCCGGTAGTCCGCGGGCCGTTCACCATCACCGGCGCCGACATCCGGCCGCGCGGTCGCGCCCCGGAGCTTGGGGAGCACACCGAAACGGTCCTCCTCGAAGCCGGCCTCGACTGGAACGAGATCTCGGCCCTGCGCGAACAGGGCGCGTTCGGAGAAGCGTGATGGAACAGGAAGCCCTCGCGCGGTTCCGCGCCATTTGCGCCGCCCTCCCCGGAACCTCCGAAACGGTCTCGCACGCGGAGCCCACCTTCTGGGTGGGCGGCCGCACCTTCGCGAACTTCTCCACCTACCACCACGACGACACCTTCGGGGTCTGGCTCAACGCCCCGGAGGGAGCGCAGGCAGTCCTCGTGGACTCGAACCCCGAGCGCTTCTTCGTGCCGAAGTACGTCGGTGGAAAAGGCTGGGTGGGGGTGCGCCTCGAACCTGACCGCGTGGACTGGGAGGAACTTGCCATGCTCGTGGAGCAGGCTCACCAGACAACCCTTGCCCAGGTCGAGTCAGCCCGCCTCCGTCGAAGGAAACGCTGAGCGTCTTGCGTCCCCGGGTTAACGCACCGTAGCCTCAACCGATGGCGGAACCTGTCGTCAGCCACCGCTCCGAGTGGGAAGAGTGGGAAACCTTCGAGCGCCGGCCCGCGCCCGAGCTTCGCCCATACGTTCGGCGCTACACGGGCTGGGTGGATCGGGCCAACTACCCCTCCCGCCGCCGTGAAGTGCCTCAGGATAGCCCCGTCCTCATCGTCAACCTGTTCGACGAGCTGCGCGTCAGTCAGCCGCGGGACCCGGGCAACCTCGGCTCATACCGGGCGTTCTTCGCCGGGCTCACCGACTCCCACGTCTTCACCGAGACCGATGGCTCCGGAGGCGGCATCCAGGTGGACCTCACCCCGCTCGGCGGAAGGCTGTTCCTCGGCAGGCCCATGTCCGAGACCTCCCACGCAGTATTCGAACTCGAAGACCTCCTCGGCGCCGACGGACGCGAGTTCGCGGGCCGCCTCCTCAGCGCTCGAACGTGGGACGCCCGCCTGGATCTCCTGGATACTCTGCTCCTCGGGCGAATGGCCCGGGCCGCGCCGGTCTCCGAAGGCATCGCCTGGGCGTGGAACACCCTTACCCGCGCACACGGCAGGATCCGGGTCGGCGCTCTCGCCGATGAGCTTGGCTGGAGCCAGCGCCACTTCATCCGGTGCTTCCGGGATGACATCGGGCTCCCACCCAAGCAGTTCGCCCGCGTTCTCCGATTCCAGTCGGCCGTCGCCCGGCTGCGGGAATCCCGCCCGCCACGCCTTGTGGATCTCGCGATCGACTGCGGCTACTACGACCAGCCGCATTTCGTTCGGGACTTCCGGCAACTCGCCGGGTGCACGCCCACGGAGTTCCGTGCCAGCTTCGCGCGGGAGACCTCGGGAATCGTCGCCCCCGCCCGGTAAATTCCTTACAAGACCGCTCTCCCGTGAACCCGCTATCGTCGTCTCATCCGGAGTGTGAGGAGCAACCATGGGGATCAGTGTCGCGCCGTATCTCTGCGTAAGCCCATGTGCGGAAGCTATTGAGTTCTACAAGGCAGCCTTTGGCGCCGAGGAGGTCGAACGCCTGCCCGTGCCGACCGGCGAGATCGGCCACGCCGAGCTTCGAATCGCCGGGTCACCCCTCTTCCTCGCGGATCAGCACCCCGTCGACGGTTGGTGGGCGCCGGCTCACTTCGACGGCCGCGCCTCGATGGTCCACGTCGAAGTCGATGATGTCGACGTCTGGTTTGACCGCGCCGTGGCCGCCGGCGCCTCCCCGGAACGCCCACCCGCCTCTCGCGACGGCCGCCGCTTCGGCCTCCTGAAGGACCCGTTCGGGCACACTTGGATGCTCAGCACCACCACTGGAGCGAAGAAATGACCGTCACCGCCTACCTCTGCTCTGACAACGCCCGTGCCGCGATCGACTTCTACGCGCGCGCGTTCGGCGCCGAGGAACTCTCGCGAATCGAAAACGACGACGGCCGCATCGGACACCTCGAGTTCCGCATCGGCGAAACCACGCTCTTTCTCTCGGACGAATGGCCGGAGATGGGCGTCCGCTGCCCCAAGAGCCTCGGCGGCCACTCCGCCTCGCTCGTCCTCGACGCCCCGGACCTCGACGCCGAATGGCAACGCGCACTCGATGCCGGCGCCACGGTCGAGCGGCCCATCACCGATGCGCCCCACGGCCGCGGTGGCTGGCTGATAGACCCCTCCGGCTACCGCTGGCACCTGTTCCAGCCACAGGCCTCTCCCTCCTGACAGCAGCCGTCAGCAGGGAGTCGGCCCCAACGTCCCCGTTTGTCTGTTCCGAACCTACCATCCGCCGGAGGAACCACATGAACCACGACATCTATTACTTCACCCTGCATATGCCCGATCCTGCGGCCGCCAGGGACTTCTTCGAAGCACTCTTCGGCTGGAAGCTCCGCGAATCCGGCCCCGGCTCGTTCCACATCGAGAACGCCTCGCCGCCGGGCGGCATCGCGCCGGGCTCCATCGACGAAAGTCCAACCATCTACATCCATCACCCCGATCCGTACGCGGCCGTCACCGCC
>CAYPAZ010000064.1:0-9935 GCA_964408835.1 uncultured Anaerolineaceae bacterium | reverse complement strand
GCCTGGAGGACCGCCCGCCGCTCCGCCCGCTCGCGCGCGAGCCTCGCGGTTTCTTCGGCGGCGTAAGGATTGCCAGAGTGAGTCACTTGCCTGCTCCTTCCGGACCAGTCCGTCCGGTCTGGAACTATAGAAACATAGTCCTAGGCCTAAGTCAATAGTCAAAGGTACAACTGCTGCCATCCGCTGACAGCAGCCTCAGCGGTCCAGCAGGTCGTCGGCCGCTTCCCCGAGGAACCGTTCGATCCGGCCTTCCGGCGCGGTGTACAGCGTGAACTGCCCCGATTTCTTCATCTCCACCAGGCCCGCCTCCCTCAGCTGCTTCATGTGCACGCTGACCGTCGGTTGCGAAACCCCGAGGATCGTCGCCAGGTCCGTGATGCTGTACTCGTGCTTGTGCACCAGCTTGAGCAGCGTCGCCCGGGTAGGGTCCGAGAGCGCCTTGAGCTTCGTCGCCGCCTGGTCCGCTCGTGCCTTGATCTCCTCCAACCGAGTCCCGACGCTTAGCCCGAACCCGATCGAAACCAGCCCCGGTACTTCGACCACGTGCTGTCCTTCTCCCCCGGGCCCACTGAAGTACAGCGGCGTGATCAGCACCTCCCCGCGCTCGAGCCCCCCTTTCACCCACGGGAAGTACCGCTCCCGGCGGGAGATATGCAGCGATGGAATCAGCTCCTCGATCGACTGAGCAGATTCGGCCTGCACCTGGAGCGTGCGGCAATCCGCCGCGGTTCGGTCTCGCCCCTCCCTCGCCCAGTCCTTCCCGAGGACTCCCCAGATGTCCTTCAGTACCGACACGTACTTCGCGCGGACCTCCGGGTCACGCGCGTTTCGCGTGATCCGCTCCGAGACCGCGTCCTCGATTTCCGGCGACTCGGTCGGCATCCTGATGTGGCCGTACTCTCGCGCCGCCACTGCGGGCAGCCGCTCGAAGAAGCGGTCGAGGTCGGGATCTTCGATGGTCCCCGAAGCCAGCGCATACACGAGGATGTCGGAACCTTCCCAGCAGCTGGTGGCGCAGTCGTCCGCCTCGAGGACCTCGATTGCGTGATACACCTCATCCAGCCGCGTCAGCAGGTCAGGGTGCGCGTCCACGAACTCCCGCACCCAGGGAGCCTTGGTCCGCTCTCGCAGGTGTAGGAACCCGATCATGTACAGAGCGGAGTAGAGCTGGACGGGCGCAGACGAAGAGATGCGTACCTGCCCGGCGATGGAGGGTGCGGTCTGGACTTCGGCTGGCATAGCTCTTTGACTATACGGCTATTCTGCAGCGTTGCACAGGCGTACCGGCAGTCGTCTGGCGGAGAGGGTGGGATTCGAACCCACGGTGCATTGCTGCACACACGCTTTCCAGGCGTGCCTGATCGTCCACTCCAGCACCTCTCCGCGGGGGATGGGACGCCGTCCTAGCCTACCAAGCGCATCGCTTTCCGGCCTACGCGGTCGGTGGGCCCTTCCGCCGGAACCGCGTCTTCGCGTCGAACCTTGCCCAGTGCTCGGACTGCGCCTCCCGCGCGCCGCGCCGCCCGGCCCGGAGCATGTCCTTGAATGTGTCACCGACGCCCAACACCACCGCCTCCGCCCAGTCTCGTGCCTCGTCCAGTACCCCGGCTTCGCGTTTGCCTCCTGCCGAAGCGTATGCGCGCGCTTCCGCCAACGCTTCGCCGGCTGCCGCCATCGCCTCGGTCGCTGAGTCCGCCACTTGCTCCGCCGCCTGGTTCGCCTCGACGGCCAGCTCGCCTGCCGCCTCAATGGCCTCGTCCAGCGGGTCGCCGTCGCTGCGTTCGGGGTTCACTTCTTCCTGCGCCCCTTCCGGCCCTTCCGGCCCCGGATCCGCCCGGGCAGGTTGGTGATGGCTCCCACACCGCTCCGGACGCCACGGAACACCGCATAGGTGCGCACGATGGGCGATACCACCGTCTCCCCAACATACTCCGTCGTCCCGGCGAGGTTATCGAGCGAGGCCTTGAGCGAGTCGATGGCTGGCGCTGCATGCTCCTTGAGCACTTTCCGCGCCATCAGCGCCAGGACCAGCATCGCAACCATCACGCCGCAGGCGAGTATCCCGGCCACTACGAAGAACCCGAACGAGAGCACGATTACGATGTCGCGCCACTCGGACCAGCTGTTCGGCGCCGCCCAGGCGTCAGGCACGGCCCCTTCCGGGAAGGGCACGCTGGCGCCAAAGTACCCGTTCGCGATGGCAGTCACGATGACGTAGCCGATCAGTAGCAGGATGGCGACGCCGATAGTTGTGCGGATGAGACCCATGGAGACCCCCGTTGGGTTCGAATCGAGATCATAACTGCGCGAGCCTTTACCCGCACAGGCAGTGCCTATTCCGGGTCCGTGCCGATGTGGTTGAGCCGCAAGTACAGCAGCCTCCAGGCAACCGTCAGGCCGCTCGCAACCGCGATGATCGCAAGCGTCCAGTAGCACTGGCCAATCACCGTGCCGCCCGCAGCCACCAGCAGCCGGACATCCCGGCTCGCGAGCCCGAAGATGGAGTCCGAGGGCTGGATGCGCAGGCTTGCCTCGATCCGCGCCCGGCTATAACTCACCGCAAGCGCCCCGGCCAGGGCGAGCGCCCCGATCACCTCGGGCCGGGGAAGGTCCTCGAACCGCGCGGCGTAGATCGTCATCCCGCCGAGCATGATCGCGTCGGCGTACCGATCGGTGACCGCGTCGAGCACGGCGCCGAACCTCGTCGCCATGTTCTTGAGCCGCGCCACCTCCCCATCCACACCGTCGACGATGCTCACCAGCTGGATCCCGATCCCCCCGGCGATGTTCCAGCCCAATGCGGTCATCGCCCCCGCTGCACACGCGAGCAACAGCGTGAACCCGCTGAGCAGGTTCGGGGTCGCCGGAGTGGGCGCAAGCGCCCTCGCCATCGGCCGGCTCAGCCGCCGGTTGAGGTGCCGGGAAACAAGCCCGTCAAACGCCATGGACCGCACCGAGCAGCTCCCCCGCCGCCCGAAGGTCTGCATCGGTATCGATGTCGTACCAGAAGCACCCCGAGACATCCGCGACGACGAGTTCGCGCCTCCGGGCAAGCACCGCGAACACGTCGCTCAGTTCGGCATCCGGCTCACATGCCGCCACCGCATCCCATGTGCCCGGCGAGCAGAAGAACGCGCCGGTATCCAGCGCTTGCCACTCCGCCAGGTCCTTGCCGATCGCCGTCACGTGGCCCGTCTCGGCAACCCGGAGCTTGGTCGCCTCCTGGACATACGTGGCAGCGTGGCTGCGTCCCCTTAGGAAGTCCGCCCCGACGGCGTTGCTCCCCGCTTCTGTAGCGCTGAGCAACGCCCGGATGAGGTCCGCTCCAAGGATGTGGTCGGACATCACAAGCAGGAACGAGTCGTCCCCGGCATATTCGCGCGCCGCCAGGAGGGATCGCGCAGCCCCGCCTTCGAATCCCGGGTTATGCGCGAACTCCAGTCCTGGGTGGCTCCGGTGCTCCCCGCTGAGCGCCTCCATCACCTGCTCCGAACGGTACCCCGTCACCACCAGCGCCTCCTTCACCCCCGCCGCGCGAAGCGACTCCAGCGTGTAGTCGATGATTCGCCGGCCGCCCAGTTCGACCAGGGGCTTGGGTGTATACGTCGTGTGGGGGCCAAGTCTGCCGCCGTCGCCCGCCGCGAGCACGACGGCCCTGGGCTGGACGACCCCATCGGAGCTCATGGCCTCAGCTTACAGGACGCGCAGGCCCGCTCGCCCCACCACCTTCGGGGGTGGGCTTAAGGCCGGAAAGCGGTAGTATTCCGCTGCGCGCCCCGGGGCCGGGGCGGCATGTGGTATGGAGGCAACCCGGAATGACGATGTTCCAGGCGATCTTGATGATGATCTTCCTCGCCGTGGCCGCCATCGGCGCCATGGTCGGGCTGACGCTCATCGGGCTCGGAGCGGGCGACCAGGCAGGCTCGAACCTCGAGCCATCGGCCGCCGCGTGGTTCGATCTGGCCCGCAACGCCCTCCGCGCATAGCAATCGGCTCCCAACGAGATCCACGGACATACCTTCGGACGTAGGAAAGGTAAGCGGCTCTGTCGCGTGAGGAGGGAGGCCCCTGCGGGGGCACGACAGGCCGGGATGTGACGAGGCCCGCCGGAGGGGAAGGCGGGCCTCGTCGTTGAGGAGGGAACGGGCGCTTGCGTGGCAGGGATCTCTCCGCCCCCTACCGACAGAACGTATTGTGGCCCCCTTGGGTTAACGACTTATTCAGGTGGCGGCACTTTCGCCGCTGCCATGTTTAGCCCACCCTTGTGACGTGACCGAGACCGCCCCCGCCCGACAATTCGCCGGCGAACGGCCGCTGCTTACCGGACTCACCTCCCGTGAGGCCGCGAGCCGGACCATGCGCGGCCTCGCAAACGTCGATTCCTCCCACCAGCGGACCGATGGTGACATCGTCCGCGCCAACGCTCTCACCTTCTTCAACGTGGTCCTCGCATGCCTGATCCTGGCGCTGTTCGCCGTCGGCGAGTTCCGCGATGGGCTCTTCGTCGGGCTGGTGGTCGCCGCCAACGTCGTCGTTGGCACCTTCCAGGAGGTCCGGGCGATCCGCACCCTCCGCGAAATGGTCGCCCTCACCGCTCCCCGCGCCGTCGTCGTCCGCGATGGCTCCGAAATCGACGTCCTCGCGAGCGAAGTCGTCCAGGGCGACCTCGTAAAGCTGAAAGTCGGGGATCAGGTGGTCGCCGATGGCCACGTCGTCGCGGATTCGGCCGAAGTCGATGAGTCGCTCCTCACCGGCGAATCCGACTCAATCCAGAAGCGGCCCGGGGACGAACTGCTCTCCGGTAGCTTCTGCACCGCCGGCTCCTGCTACTACACCGCCGAGAAAGTCGGGCTCGATGCCTACGCGCTGAAGCTCGCCGCCGATGCCCGCACCCTGGTCCGGCGGGCGACGCCCCTCCAGCTCCGCTTCCGCCGCATCCTCAAGGTCCTGCTCATCGCCACCGGCGTCCTCGCCGCCCTCTTGATGATCTCCTACAACGTCGAAGACCGCGGCTTTGCCAACTCCATCCGCGCCACCACCGCAACCGTCACCACCGTCGTCCCGGAGGGCCTGCTGCTTGGGATGACCGTCGCGTTCGCGGTTGGCGCAGTCCGCGTGTCCCGCGCCGGCGGCCTCGTCCAGGATATCCAGGCCGTCGAAGCGATGAACTATATCGATATCGTCTGCCTCGATAAGACCGGCACCATCACAGCCAACAAACTCAGCGTCGAAGAGACGTTCTTCGTTGAAGGCGCGGAGGGCGCCCGGCCCTGGGTCGCCGCCTTCGCGAACGCCGTCCGCGGCGAAAGCAAGACCGCAACCGCCATCGCCGATGCCCTCGCCGGAGCCTCCAACGGCGCGACGACCGATGGAGGCGTGCCCTTCAACTCCGAGCGCCGTTGGAGCGCCCAGCGCCTGAAAGGCCCCGACGGGACGACACGCGTCATCCTCATGGGTGCCCCGGAAACACTCCTGCCCTACGCGCTCGCTGGGACGGAAATCCAACATCGCTATCGTGAGGCCACAGCCCGGGGCCTGCGCGGTGTCCTCTTCGCCGAGGCCGACCGCCTGCCCGAACCAGGGGTTGCCCTCGGCAACCTCCGGCCCCTCGCCCTCATAACCCTCGGCGACGAACTTCGCCCCGAGGTCGCCAAAGCGTTCTCAACCATGGCCAGCCTCGGGGTCGAGCCCAAGCTCATCAGTGGCGACAACCCGGAGACCGTCGCCTCGCTCCTCAAGCAGCTCGGTATCGAAATCAAGGGCGGAATCGTCTCCGGTTCTGAAATCGAACACCTGGAAGAGCCCGCCTTCGGAGACGCAGCCGAAGCGAACTCAGTCTTCGGCCGCGTTGCGCCCGCCCTCAAAGCCCGGATCGTCGAATCGCTCACGAAGCGCGGGCACTTCGTGGCGATGGTTGGCGATGGCGCCAACGATGTCCAGGCTCTCCGCAAAGCCGATGTCGCGGTGGCCATGGAGTCTGGCACCTCTACCTCTCGTGCAGTCGCCGGCATCATCCTGATGAACGACTCGTTCGAAGCCTTCGTGCGCGGGACACGCGAAGCTCAGTCCGTACTTGGCAACTCCGCGCGCCTCGCCAAGCTCTTCATCGCGAAGAGCTTCTATGCCTACCTGCTTATCATCGCGACCAGCATGCTGGGGCTCGACTTTCCGTTCCTGCCCCGCCACGGTTCGCTCACCGCACTCTTCACGCTGGGCATTCCGGCCATCTTCATCTCCATCAGTGTCCCACCCCCTGGTTCCGGCAAAGACTTCACCCGCAGCGTGCTCGCGTTCGCCATCCCCGCGTCTCTCAGCCTCGCCTCCGCCGCGATCATCGTCCACCTCCTGACCGAGGGCCTCCTCCAGCGGGATATCGCCGAAGCCAGGACCCTGGTCTCGGTAACCATCGCCATCACCGCGGCTGTGTTCATGGTCGAAGTGCTGGGCTTCGAAGGCGCCTCGTTCCGGAGCCTCACCCGGCCGGTCCTCACGAGCGTCCTGGGCATCCTCCTGGTCGCCGGCTTCCTCGCGACGCTCTACACCGACTGGCTACGCGACTTCTTCGAGTTCACTCCCATGACCGTGGGCGGCTGGGCCATCGTCATTCCGGCGGTGCTCGGCGCCCTGGCGGGGCAGTTCCTGATCACCCGCTACTGGCCCCAGATCCTCGACTTCCTCTCCGCCAAGCCCAGGAACGAAATCGCTCGCGGCCGCGCCGTCTGACCGACCGCCTCAGGCTCGCTCGACTGGCGGTGCCAGGCCGTCCGCGAGCACGCGAGCGAGCGAATCCACCAGGGCTTCCGGGTCAGGCGTGCGCCCGATCGAGACCATGACCGCCACTCCCTCGTAGGTCACCATCAGTTGGCGGGCAACCTGGTCCGCCGGGATGTCCCGGCGCACGAACCCCGCCTCCTGGAGGCGCTCGTAACGGGCCGTCAACCACGTGAGCCACTCTTCGAAGCCACGCGTCCCGCTCTCCCTCGCCCGGGCGGCCGCTTCTGTTTCCACAACAGTCGATGGCCGGGCAAGGAAGTACCGCAGGCTTTCGTAAAGGTAGCCGTGCAGCGGTAACTCCTGCTGGTAGAGCTCCGTCATCGCGTCGCGGTCGCGTTGCAGGTTTCTCTCACCGGCCGCCGCGATGATGTCATCGCGCGAAGGGAAGTAGCGGTAAAGCGCCCCCACGCTCACCCCACATTCCCCCGCGATGTCCTCCACGCGGGCGTTCTCTACCCCATCGCGCAGGAAACACACCTCCGCGGCATCGAGGATGGCTTCACGCTGTTGCATGCGGTGCTCGGCTGTCAATCGGGGCATCAGGCTGCCACTTCTACGATCGCGGAAGTCACTCCGTCAACCGCCGCCGTCCGCTACCACCAGCGACCCAGCAACCGCGTTCCCCGCCTCGACATCCGCGAAGAACTGGAGCAAGACCTTCGTGAACGCCTCCGGCCGCCGCGCCGGCACGCCGTGGCCGACCCCCTCGAACGCCACCACACGAGCCCCCGGGATGCCCGCAGCCATCAACGTGCTCCCACTCAGCACCGGGTCCTCGGACCCATGGCACACCATCGTGGGCACGGCGAGCTCCCCGAGTCGAGGCAGCAGGTCCGGCCGCGTGCGCCGCGCATGTGCCGACCCGAGGAACGCCTCTGTCGAGATCCGCGTCCGCGCGCTACGGATACCGCTCGCGATGAACTCGTCGCGCACCTTTGTCGCTTCCTGGCGAGCGATGCCCGCGGCGCCGACCTTCGCCATGCGCGCCGCGTAGGCATCGATGCCCCGCTCGCGCTCCCGGAACGCCTCTTCGTAAGCCGGGTGTTCATACGCGGCCGAAGTGTCCGAGAGCACCAGCGCAGCCACCTTCGCCGGAAAGTCGAGCGTGCATTGCAGCGCCACCATCCCGCCATAGCTGCAGCCGACCACCGCCGCCACTCCCGCCTCCAGGTGGTCCAGCAATGCCGCGATATCACTGGCGCACGCCGGTACTGAGTATCGTTCGACTTCATCCGGGGCCTCGCTCAGCCCGTGCCCCCGGAGGTCCGGCACGATCACGAAGAAGTCCGGCGCCAGCGCACCCACCTGGTGGTGCCACATCCGCCCGTCCGATGTGAACCCGTGCAGGAGCACTACCGGCGGCGTCTCAGGATCGCCGAAAGTCTGGTAGTGGTGTTGCAGTTGATCGTGCTCGAAGCCGCCCACGGGGGAGTGAGTATATGTGGCGGCCCGGTCGGCCGCACAACCGGCGGTTGCCGCGCGTGGCTCGCGGCGGTACTTTGCTTGTCCGGCCTGATCAACCATGCCGGGCGGAGGTGCACCATGCCTGATATCGATGAGATCATCCGCGAAGCCGAAGCCATGGGTTCGACCCGGCTGGATTCGATGCTCGAAGGCATCGCAGATCGGCTCGGCCAGAAAGCCACCGCCCGCACCGTCTTCGGCGAACCCGTCGAGCGCGATGGCGTCACCATCATCCCGGTGGCGAAGGTCCGCTGGGGCTTCGGCGGTGGCCAGGGCGCCGGAACCGGCGGCGGTCACGACGGCCACCTGGAAGCTGGAGAAGGTGGCGGTGGCGGCGGCGGCCTGACTGCCAGCCCCCTCGGCTATATCGAAGTCCGCAACGGCGTCGCCGAGTTCAAGCCGATCAAGGACCCCGCGGCCATGTGGCCCGTCATGCTCGCCGGCGCGATTTCTGTCTGGATCGTCGCCAGGGCGCTGAGGGCCATCTTCCGCTAGAGCCTCGCCGACACGGCACCCCAGGCAGCGTCGGCGACGTCGTTCGGCGATTGCCTGCCGTCGACCTCGAACCACGACCCGTGGTTGGCGGCCAGCTGTGCCCTGTACCCCTCCCTCACCCGCTGGTGGAATGCCAAGTCCTCCTGCCCCGTCAGCAACGCCTCCGCTTCGCCGCGCTTCCGTGCCAGCCCCAGGGCAGGCTCAATATCGACGTAGATCGTCAGGTCCGGCTCCAGCCCGCCGGTCGCCAGCCGGTTCGCGCTCCGCAGCGCCCCCAGGTCCAGCCCTCGGCCATACCCCTGGTAAGCGAACGTGCTCCCGCTGAAGCGATCGCAGAGCACCACCGCGCCGCGGTAAAGCGCCGGCTGAATGACGGTCGCCACCAGCTGTGCCCGGGCCAGCAGGAACGCGAACGTCTCAGCCCACGGAGTCAGCGGCTCATGCAGGAGTTCCCGCACCCGCTCGCCCACGGGCGTTCCGCCCGGCTCCCGCACCAGCACCACCTCGCGTCCCGTGTCCTCCGCCCGGCGCGCGATCGCCTCCGCGAGCGTGCTCTTCCCCGAGCCTTCGCCACCTTCGAGCACAACAAACAGCGCCATCGCAGGATTGTGGACTACCGCGGACGGGCGAGCACGTTCACTCCCCCGAAGCCGCCACCGGCGAAGGGAACGGCAGGATCGTCACCCGCCGATGCGGCTCCTTGCCCGTGCTCTTGCTCTCGAGGTTATACCGCCCCGCGATCTGGTGTTGGAGCCGACGGATGTAACTGTTCTGCGGCTCCAGGTCCACCGGCATCCCCTCGCGCATCACCCGCTCGATGGCGTCCTCGGTTTCCCGGTACACCTCCGTCATCGGGTCACGGCGCACCGAGCCCTGGCCTCGGAACTGCAGCATCACCTGCTCCATCTGGTAGGCCGTGTTCGTCTTGATGACGTAGATCGGCACCGCTCGCTCTTCCGCCTCGCGGATCGCGGCCGGCTTGCGGCGGTAGTAGGTCCGCAGTGTGATCACGGCATCGGCATCGCGGACGTCACGGGCGAGCTCGACGTTTGCGCCGACCTGGCGCATTGCCTGCTCGAGACGCGTCCGCGATACCCCGAAAGGGTAGACCCGGACCTTCGGGCCCAAAGCCTCGGAACCGGCCCCGCGCCGTTCGCCCTCACCCCGACCCCGGCGCCCGGCCGGCATCCCGAGTTCCCAGG
>CAYPAZ010000063.1:0-10008 GCA_964408835.1 uncultured Anaerolineaceae bacterium | reverse complement strand
CCGGTTCGCTCGACAAGGAGAAGATCCGCGAGGCGATGCAGTCGATCAAGGGCTGGGAAGGTGTCGTCGGCGCCAAGGGCTCGTCGATCTCGTTCGGCGACACGCGCGCCGGCTTCGATCGCAACGGCGCGGTCGTGCGCGTGATCAAGAACAACGATCACGGCCCGGTCATCTTCTCGGGCGCGAAGTAAGACCCGCCGCGCCCAGCACGCATACCGATCGTGTCGCCCCCGCGCGAGCGGGGGCGACACTCTTTGTTTTGGCCGCCATGGAGAGGGGCCGCGGCGCCTGAGCGATGTCTGATCTCCTCGACCTACTCGTCACCGCTACCGCGAGCGGCTGCATTTACGGCCTCGTGGCGCTGTCCTATCTGCTGATGATCCGGCCGACCGGAATCATCAACTTTGCGGTGGGCGAGTGGGCCACGGCCGGCGCCTTCGCCGCCTTTGCGATCCTGACTCTTGCCGAGCTGCCCTACATCGTCGCCGTGCCGGGCATGGTTGCGATCATGTTGCTGATCGGCCTCGTGACCGAGCGCATCGCGGTGCGCCCGCTGGTCGTGAAGAGCGCGCCGATCATCGCGCCGATCCTGGCTTTGCTCGCGATGCTCGTGATCATGCGCGAGATGATCGGCTGGGTGTTCGGTCCGGATCAGTTCCGCGTGCCGTATCCGTTCGGCTTCCGGCGCATCGAAATCGGCCCGTTCGGCGGCTCGCTCGATCTGGCGCCGGGCATGGGCCCCGGCGTCATCTCTAGGGGTGGCCATCGACGTTGCTCCCGGCTCGCAGCCGCTCGGCCGCATCCGCCGCAGTGATCTTCCCCGCCGCCAATTCATCTAGCACGCGCTGGCGCCGCTCTGCTTCGCGGACATCGTCAGCCCCCGCCTCGAATCCCATCGCCACCAGCACGTCGTTCAACCGCGACACCACCGTGGGGTATGAAATGCCCAGCTCCTCTTCCACGTCCTTGATCTTCCCCCGGGACTTCACGAACACCTCAACGAACGCCAGCTGCTCACGGTTTAGCCGGGCCAGGGGGCCAAGATCGAAGCGGCCCTCCACGGCCACCCCGCAAGCGGGACACTCCAATCGCCTGACTTCCATCGGTCCGCTGCAGCTGGGGCAGGACCCTACCAGTTGAGGCATCGTTAACAACATCTCCTTCGGCGGGCTCTCCCCCGCCGCGCTCTTTCTGAAGAGCATTTGCCGACCTCCCGTAGCTTACCCCCCACGCTGCACCCGCGCGGGGCGTCCGTCCTGGTTATCGAACTCTAAGGGCGTCGGGTCCCGCCGCTTCGATGGGCTTCCCTGCCCAGGCCCGGACCGAGCCCGCAGCTCGCTCCACGCTGGAAGCAATGGCCCCGAGCATCACGAGCGCCGGCGAGACCCGGCCGAACCGGTAGGCCCGCGCCGACTCACGCCGCTCCCGGACGAACTCCTGGAACGCGAGGTCTGCGTTCACGGTTGCAGTCCACATGTCCATCTCTGACTTCCTCCATCAAGAACTTGAGAGCATTCTGGACAATCTTCACTCCTGTGTCAAGCTTGGTGTTGTGAATTTCAAGGTCAATCTTAGAAATCATGAGGCCCGGGACCGCGTTGACCACCCGCCCCGCCTCCTCTACGCTCCGCCCATGCGATATGCCCCGCTGGGCCGAACGCTACTTGCCCTCCTCGTCGCAATCCCGGCGCTCGCCGCTGCTTGTGGGGAGGGCGACCACCCCCCCGGGCACATTGGCGGGCGCATGATCCTCGCCACCACCACCAGTACCCAGGACAGTGGGCTCCTCGACGAGCTCGGCCCCTGGTTCAAGCGAGAGACCGGGGTCGACGTCCAGGTCATCGCCGTCGGGACTGGCGCCGCGCTCCGGATGAGTTCAACTGGCGACGCCGATGTGGTGCTCGCCCATGCCTACGCCGCCGAGCAGGAGTACGTCGCCTCCGGCGACCTCGTCGAGGGTGTGCTCGTGATGCACAACGACTTCGTGCTCGTCGGGCCCGCCAGCGACCCGGCGGATGTGGCCGGCGCGTCGAGCCTGGAGGAAGCCCTCGCCCGGATCGCCGCCAGTGGTCCCTTCATCTCCCGGGGCGACAACTCGGGCACGCACAGGATGGAGCTGGCGCTGTGGGACGAAGCAGCGATAGAGCCCGCCGCGGTGCGCAACCGCGAGGAGACAGGACAGGGAATGGGCGCCACACTCAACGTCGCCGACCAGCGAAACGGCTACACGCTCACGGACCGCGGGACGTACCTCGGGCTGCGCACCAACCTGGACCTTGTCGTGTTGTGGGAGGGGGACCGCGTGCTCCTGAACATCTACCACGCGTACCTGGTGAACCCCGCAAAGCATTCCGGAGTGAAGGCCGAGCAGGGCCGCGCCTGGCTGGCCTTCCTGGTCTCCGGCGAGGTGCAGGAGTTCATCGGCAACTTCCGCGTGGAAGAGTTCGGCGAACCCCTGTTCACTCCCGACGCCGGGAAGGATCTCGAGGACCTGGGAGACTGAGTGCAGAGCCTCATCGATGGGACAGCCGAGGCATTCCGCCTCATCCTCAGCGGCGATGCCGAGCTTCGCCGCATCTTCCTGCGCACGCTGCTCGTCTCTGGCATCGCAACGCTGTTCGCGATGGGTGTGGGAGTCCCCCTCGGGTACGGCCTGGCCCGGAAGCGCTTCCCGGGCCGCACGTTCCTGCTGAGCGCCGTGAACACGGGCATGGGAATGCCGCCGGTGGTCGTCGGTCTCGTGGTGTGGCTGATGCTGGTCCGCAGCGGCCCCTTCGGCGGGCTCGAACTCATCTACACAAAAGAGGCGATGATCATCGCCCAGTTCATCATCGCCACGCCACTGGTCATCGGCTTCACCGCCGCTTCGATCCAATCCCTCCCGCCGACCCTCCCCGACCTCCTGGCGACGCTCGGCGCAGGCCGCGTGCGCACGCTGTGGATGATGAGCAAGGAGGCGAAGCTCGGCCTGCTGGCGGCGGTTATGGCCGGGTTCGGCGCCGTCGCCTCCGAGGTCGGGGCGTCGATGACGGTCGGGGGTAACCTCGCCCAGAGCACGCGAGTCCTCACCACCGCCATCGTCACCGAGACCAGCCGGGGCGAAACGGAGCGCGCCATCGCGCTGGGGTTGATCCTCCTGGGCCTGGCGTTCTCCGTGAACCTCATCCTCACATTCGTCCAGCAGAGGCGAGCATGACGGCAGCGCGGGACAGGCGACGCTGATGGACATCACCATCAACGGTCTCACGGTGGAGCGCGGCCGGCGGAAGGTGCTCCACATCCCGGCCCTGGTGATCCACCACGGCCGGACCACGGCACTCCTCGGCCCCAACGGGTCCGGCAAGACCACGCTGCTCCGCACCATCGCCGCCCTCCACCGTCCCGTGACCGGAGAGGTGCTGCTCGGCGACCTTCCCGTACGCGGCGACCGCAGGACGCGCGAAGCAATCGCCTTCGCGTTCCAGGACCCGGTGTTCCTCACAGGCACCGTGGCGGAGAACCTTGACACCGCTCTCCGTCTCCGCGGAGTCGCGGCTCAGCGAAGGCGCGAGCGAATCACCGAGGTCGCCGGGGAATTCGGCATCACGCACCTGCTCGGCCGCTCCACGCGTCAGCTCTCCGGCGGCGAGGCCCAACGCGCCAACCTCGCCCGCGCCCTCTGTCTGCGCGCACCGCTGACATTGCTCGATGAGCCGCTCGCCGGCCTCGATGGTCCCGCCCGCACCCGCCTGCTCGACGAATTGCCCGGCCTTGTCCGCGCGTTCGCCGAAACCACCATCCTTGTCACCCACGAACGCCTCGAAGCCTTCCGCCTCGCTGATGACCTCGCGGTGATCATGGAAGGCAGCATCCGCGCCGCGGGCCCGAAGGGCGAGGTGTTTCGCGCCCCGCCCGATGCTGAAGTCGCCGCCTTCCTCGGCTACACCTTGCTCGAGCAGGGGAGCGCGACCGTGGCAATCCCCCCGGGCGCCCTGGCGCCGGGCCGCAGCCGCTACACCTTCGAGATGACCGTCGAGGCGGTGGTGGACATGGGCACGCACCTCGAGGCCACGGGCCACGTTGGGGAAACCCGCGTCTCAGTCCCGGCGCCGGAGGGCATCGCGCCGGGCGAGCGAATCGCCGTCGGGTCGCCCACGGGCATCGAGTACTCGCGGGCGTAGCCGTCAGCCGGTCCCACCGCCAACCGGCTCCACCGCCGGCCTCGCGGGCGGTGGCAGGACATCGTCCTCCGTCTCCATCACTCGGAGCCCCCGGGTGAGCGCCAGGAACAGAGGGACTCCTGCCGCCATCGAAAGGCCCCCGAAGAAGAACGCCGCCCGAAGCTGGAACACGTCCACCAGCAACCCGCCGACCACGGACCCGAACACGATGCCGATGCCGTTCCCTCCGGAACCCAGCCCGAGCACGGTCCCCATCCCCACCTTGCGCCCGGCCACCACCTGCATCGCGCTCGCCGAGACGATCGCCAGCGACGCGCAAACCCCCTCCCCGATGAGCAGCAGCACAACCACCGGCACGTTCCCGGCCAGCCCCAGGCTGAACAGGAACGTCGCGTTCGCCAGCAGCCCGATACTCACCAGCGCCCGGCGGTCGAAGCGGTCCGCCAGCGGCCCCATGAACGGCTGGGCCAGGCCCATCGCCAGGCTCTGGGACCCGAACGCCAGCCCGATCAGCATCGGGCCCGCCCCCAGGTCATCTTCGAGCATGACCGCCAGGAAACTGAACGTAGCGCCGAACGCGAGCGATGTGAGCGCCATGTTCAGCGTCAGCGCCACCACCAGCCGGTTCCGCAGGGCGTCGGCAAACGTCGCCTGGAACAGCGGCTTCTCCTCCTCGCCCTCGACCCGGCCAAACCGGGGCGTCTTCGCCGGCAAGAACGTGAACACGATCGCCGCCGAGGCCCCCATCAGGAGCGCCATCCCGACAAACACAGAGTCGAACCCCAGCGTCGACCGCAGGATCCCCGCGAGGAGCGGCCCGACACCGAACCCGATGATGTCGCTGGTCGCGAAGACACCGAACCAGCGTCCCTCGTAGCCTGGTGGCACCATCTCGCCGATGTAGGCCCGCGCGACGGAGAAGATCAGGCTGGTCCCGACCCCGCTCAACGCCCGGAAGGCGATGACCTGGTAGAAGCTCTCGGCTGTGAGATACCCGAGCGCCGCCGTGAAGTAGAGCAGAAGCCCGGTGATGATGAACGGCTTGCGCCCATACCGGTCCGAGATCCGGCCCGCGAACGGCCCCACGATGGTCTGCGTAATCGCGAACACCGAGAACGTGAGCCCGATCCAGACGCCCGTCGCCCCCAACCGCTCCGCGTACACCGGCAGCAGGGGGCTGACCATGGAGATCCCCATCGTGGCGACGAACACCGCGAGATAGAGGACGACGAACGGGCGGGAGAGCATCGGAGAAACTTATCAGGAGTGAGGCAACAGGCGTCACCTGGATGACTGATTCCTGACCTCTGACTCGTGACTGCCGTACACCGATCGGTGTACGGCAGCGGGCCGATCTTTGCACCGGACGAACGATGCGCCGGGATCCTGTGGCCGACATCCTGTCTCCATGCCCGCACAGAGCGGGCTCAGAGGAGGTGACCACTGATGCCGAGGTACGTCATCGAGCGCGACTTGCCGGCGGCAGGAGGGCTCACAGTGCCCCAGCTCGAGGAACTCGCCCGCAAGTCCTGCGACGTGCTCGATGGATTGGGCCCTTCCATCCAGTGGGTGCAGACCTACGTGACCGACAGCCGGCTCTACTGCACCTACATCGCACCAAATGAGGAGATCGTCCGCGAACACGCCCGCCGCGGCGGCTTCCCCCTCACCCGGATAGCCGCGGTGCGCGCCCTCATCGACCCGACAACGGCCCGGTCTTGAACCGCCGGGCCACCTGAAGAAGGAGAATCAGTCATGACTTTCACACGCTCAAAGGTGCTCATCATCGCAGCCATCGCCGGAATCGCGCTGGTTGCCGGTTCGGCTACCGCCGTCATCGCCGCCAGTGGCGGCAAGAGTGACCTGGCCAGGGTCAAGGGCGCGGTCGCGAAGTACCACACCACCGATGCCGCGGAGGCTGGCGGGTGGGTGCTCATCGACGGCCTCGACCACTGCTTCGAGAACCCGGGCGTCGGTGGGATGGGCGTCCACTACATCAACGGCCCCGCGATCGACACCGAGCTCGACCCGCTCGCCCCCGAGGCGCTTGTGTTCCAGCACCAGCCCAACGGAAGCCTGCACCTGGGGGCCGTCGAATACATCGTTGACGCGGCCGCCTGGGATGCGGCGAACGACAGCCCGCCCGAACTGCTCGGCCAGCACCTCCACCTCAACGAGGCGCTCGGCGTCTACGTCCTCCATGCGTGGATCTTCACGAAGAATCCCGCCGGCATGTTCGAAGACTGGAACCCCAACGTCAGTTGTCCCTGACGGGACCTGCTTCCCCGGGGGAGGGGCCGATCCTACCGGTCCCTCCCCTCCCTGGTGGGATTACGGACCGCGTCTCTTGCGGTGACGTTGAGTGGTATAGTGCCCCCCAGCATGAACACTCCGATCCGCTACGCCCGCACCAGCGATGGGGTGAACATCGCGTTCGGTGACCTCGGCGAAGGGGAACCCGTCATCTATCTGCCCGCGCTGCCGTGGTGCAACTTCTCCATCTGCCTGGGCAACCCACACACACTCCGGCACCCGGCCGGCATCGCCTCCTTCGCCCGCCTTCTCATCTACGACGCCAGGGGATGCGGCCTTTCCGACCACGACGCCGAAGACCTCACTCTGGAAGGCCTCGCCCGCGATATCGACGCGGTCGCAGAGGCAGCCGGTTGCGAGCGCTTCACGCTCTACGGCTCCTCCGATGCCTCGCGGGCTGCGATCCATTACGCCGCAACCCGGCCCGAACGCGTCAACCGCCTGGTCCTCTGGGTGCCATCGGTCAGCGCCGAGCGCCTCCGGACCAACCCTGTGATGCGCGCGCTCCGGCCGCTCGCCGAACACGACTGGGAAACCTACATTTGCACCGTCAGCTACGCCGTGGTGGGTGGCTGGGATGCCTCGCGAGCGCCCTATGCGGCCGCCTTCGCCGACCTGATGCGCGGCGGTATCCGCCAGGAGGAGTTCCCCCGGATGGCCGGCGCCATGCGCATGCACGATGTCTCGGACCTCCTTGGGCGGATCAAGGCGCCCACCGTGGTCCTCACCCGGGAGCACGCCTCCTTGTATGCGCTGCCCGTCGTGAGGGAAGTTGCCGCGGGGATCCCCGGCGCCCGGCTCATTGTCTGCCCCGGCAGCTGGCTCCTGCCCTGCACGGACGACAACGTTACGCTCGAAATTGCGCGGTTCCTCGGCGCCGAGTTCACGCCCGGGCCTGAAGCGGAGCCGGGCCCGGCCACGAACGGGCTCGCGGCGCAAAGCGGCTCAACCGGGCTGCTCTCCCTCCGCGAGAAGGAAGTCCTTGCCCTCGTGGCCCAGGGCAAGACCAACGCCGAAGTGGCCGAGACGCTGGTGATCTCGCCGGCCACGGCTTCACGCCATGTGCATAACATCCTCAACAAGCTCGGCATGAGCCGCAGGGCCGAGGCCGCCGCCTACGCCGCCCTCGAAGGGCTGATCTCAACCGGGGCCCGGCCCTGACCTCTCTCATCCGCTCCGCTTCAGGCGCCCCGTCCGCTTCGCGAACCGCTCGGCCATTGTGAAGGCGTGCACCCCCACCGGGATGAGCACCATCCCGCAGATGAACAGCCCGAGGATGCGAGGCAGGAGGTCGGCTACCGTCGCGCCGTGGATCAGAGCATCCCGGATGCCCCCGATGATGTACGTCGCCGGACTGAACATCGAAAGCGTCGCCAGCGGCTCCGGCATCTCCCGGGGGACAGCGTAGACGCCCGAGACCAGCACCAGCGCCGCCTGCACCACGTGCGCCATCTGGTCGCCGCGTTCCGGGTAGAGCAGCGGCAGGACCGCCCCCATGATGCCGATGCCCAGCAGGCTCAGGCTCCCGACCACCAGCACCAGCAGGGCCGCGGGGTAGTTCGCTCCGCTCATGTTCAGGTCGAACACCAGGACGATGACCACGAGCACGATCGCCGTGTGCACCATGCCATAGACGATCGAGAACGCCGCCGTCCCGACCATATGCGTCGAGCGGCGCACCGGCGCCATGAGCGTGTACTCGATGGTCCCTTCCCACCGCTCCCACGCGATCATCTCGCTCACGGTCTGGAAGACCACGGCCAGGTAGTGCCAGACCAGCGCACCAATCGCCAGGAAGAGCACGAGCCCGTTGACCTGCGCCGGGGTCAGCGCCGTCGCACCGACCGCCGCGTTCACGTTCCGGGCGATGAGGACCACGGCCAGCGAGTTCGCGATGGTGTACAACACCCACACGACTTCCCAGCCCCAATAGCGCTTCACCAGGTTCACGTTCCGTTCGATGAACGCGTAGCTGGCGCGCAGTTCCGCCTGTGCGGCAGTCATGCCGGTACCTCCTCGGCTTCAAGGCTCTTCCCGGTCAACGCCAGGAAGACATCTTCGAGCGATGGCTCAACGCCGCTCGCCCAGGGCACCAGGCGCTTCAGCGCCGGGGGTGTATCGAGCGCCACGATCTTCCCGCTGTCCACGATCGCGATGCGGTCGCAGAGTTCGTCCGCTTCCTTCATGTCGTGGGTCGTGAGCAGCACCGTGGCATCGTGTTCATCGCGGATCTCGCGGACGAACGCCTGGACCTCGCGTTTCGAGTGCGGGTCAAGGCCCGTGGTCGGCTCGTCCAGCAGCAGGAGAACCGGCGCCGTAAGGAACGCCCGCGCAATCGCCACCTTCTGCTGCATGCCCCGCGACATGTGTTCCATCGGCGTCCAGATCGAACGGTCCGCAAGTCCGAGCCGCTTCAGGATCGCCTGCGCCTCCCGCCGCGCCGTCGGGCCATCGAGCCCGTACAGCCGGGCCCCGTAGAGCAGGTTCTCCATCGGCGAAAGCTTCTTGAAGAACGACGCTTCCACGGAGACCCGGTTGATCATCCGCTTGACCGCCGACTCATCGCGCACAACATCCTTGCCGAACACGGTTATCGAGCCCGCGTCGGGGATGAGCAGCGTGGAGATGAGCCGGATGAGCGTGCTCTTGCCCGTCCCGTTGGGGCCGAGGATGCCGAAGATTTCGCCCTGCTGGACGGTGACCGTCACATGGTCGACCGCCATCACTGGTTTGCCCGGCTTCGTGCGCCGGAGCCTGGAAATCGGCCCCCGGCTCGGGCGGAACAGCTTCACCGCCGATTGCACGTCGAGCGCGGCGACTCCCGCCGAGGCAGCCAGGACCTCCTGGTGCACCAGTTGCGGAATGGTGGGCTCAGCGATGGTCATGCGTTCCCCCTGTACGTCTACCTACATTTACACAGATTTTGCTGTCTAAAAGGACTCTACGAGCCCTCCCCGGGCGCTGCAAGCAGATCCCCCGCTCCCGGGGAGCTGCGCTGGAGCTGGTCATGGAGTCCTCCCGGTCCCTGGGCGGTACCGCGCGAAAACGCGGTACCGCGGACTGGGCCCACGGATCCCTCGACTCGAAACAGGAAAGGGAGGAGGAAGGGTTCGCCGTGGGCTTCAGGTCTGCGCCCACGGCGTTGAGCAGGCTACCTACTCAATGCATGGGCGCGGGTGTCCGGCGCGCACGCAGGCCAATGGGCACACTGGTGCCCTGGCTGCGCAGTCGGCCGCTGTGCATGTTCGTCATGTTCCGCGCGTGTCTCCTTGAAGTTGTGGCTCAGAGTATTCCCGGCAGGAGTTGCCCGCAACCGGCCACTGGCAGATGGAAACGCACGGGGGGGCGGGAAGTTAACGGGCCGCCCTACTTCGGCGCGAGGACCATGATCGTGAGCTCGCTCGGGAGCTGGGTCCTCGTCGTCTGGAAGCGTGGCTGCGGTTCCGGCTTGGCGCCCGTCTCCTTGAGAAACGCCTCGAGCGGCTCCAGCCCCAGCTTTTCCTGGGGCGTCCCGATGTTCATCGGGATGGCGATC
>CAYPAZ010000062.1:0-10074 GCA_964408835.1 uncultured Anaerolineaceae bacterium | reverse complement strand
GCCACCTGCGCATACTCGCGATCCTCAGGCAGGTGCGAGACCCAACTCGACATCAGGTCCAGCACCCGCCCACCCTGGGGGAGCAGTTCGGCGTAGAACGCGGTCAGCGCGGCGATCGCCGCATCGTCGATGTGCGTGACCAGCCGCGGCTCACGGTAGAACTGCGTGTCGTCCGACCCGTCTTCCCGCTCGAAGAACTCCGGCCTGAGGACGTTCTCCTGGCTCACCGCGTCAGGCGGTCGTGTTCTGCTTCGCCGGCTCGACCAGCACGGCCTCGTAGAACCCCGCCCGGGGGTGACCCATCACCACGCCCTCCGGCGGCCCGCCCGCGCCATGCGCCTTCCGGAACGCCTCCGATTGCGCCCACCCAAGGAACGCCTCCCGCGATTCCCACACGGAGTGCGAGATGTAGTCGCCCGGCTCATCGCCCTTGAGCAGCGCAAACTCGATGAACCCCGGCGCGTCCTGCAGATAGCTCTCGCGGCCCTTCCAGACCGCCTCGAACTCCGCTCCGCGCTCAGGGTTCACCTGGAACTGGTTCATCGCGATAAACATCAGACAGCCCCTCCGGTGTAGTCCAATCCCAGCTTCAGCAGCCGGTTGGCGTTATCAAACACGATGCCACGCCGGACCTCCTCTCGGAAACCCACCTCCGGGAAGTCCCGGAACCACCTGTCCGGCTGGAGCAGCGGGTAATCGCTCCCGAACATCACCCGGTCGCTAATCAGGAAGTTGGCGTACTGGACGAGCAGCGGGTCGAAGTACAGCGGCGACCACCCCGAGAGGTCCATCCACACGTTCGGCTTGTGGTTCAGGATGGCGAGCTGCTCCGCCACCCACGGGAACGAAGGGTGCGCCATGATGATCTGCATGTCCGGGAACGCCGCCGCAGTGTCGTCAATGTAGGGGATGGGCCGGCAGTACTCGAAGGTGATCCCGCCCCCGCCCGGTGTCCGTGCCCCGACCCCTGTCATCCCCGTGTGGAACATCACCGGGATCCCCAGCTCCGCCGCCTTCTCCCAGAGCGGGTAGTACGCCCGGTCGTTGGGGAAGAACCGCTGGGTCGAAGGATGAAGCTTCAGACCCCGTAGCCCGAGGTCGGCCACCGCCCGCTCCAGTTCGCGGACGGCGAGCTTTCCGTGGTGGGGGTCCACGCTCGCGAAGCCCATGAACTGCTCCGGCCACCGCTCAACCAGCGACGCGATGTAGTCGTTGCCCTCGAACGGGACTCCCGTCTGGGACGAATCATCGATATCTACCAGCACCCCGAAGATGTCGCGCTCGGCGTAGTAGTCCGCCATCTCGGCCGGATCGGTGGGCCGTGGGCCAGCCTTGAAGTAGCTGGACATCGCCTGCTCGGCCTCACTCGGCGGCTTGCCTCGCGGGGGGTGGATGTGGACATCGATCGCCTTCGGCACCGCGCCAGTCTACCGGCAACCGTGGGCTGGGCGCTTGCGGGGCCACCCGATCTCGAAGAGAATTCGGAAACGCAGTTTGGCCCAGCAGGAGGGACCCCGTGCCGATTACTCTCGGTGATAACGAAACCGAAGCCGCCTGGCGACAGGAAGTACGCGACTTCATCGACAACGAGACCCCGGCCGCGCTCCGCTCCACCGGCGAGATGGGCGAGGGCGCGATGTTCGCCCGCGCCCGCGACGCCTTCGGAGCCATGAAGGAATTCCGCGACAAGATTGTCGAGCGCGGTTGGATCGCCCCCGCCTGGCCGAAGAAGTACGGCGGCGCCGGCCTCGGCGTCAAAGAGCAGTTCATCCTGAGCGAGGAGTTCGCCGAACATGGCGTGCCCGGCAACCTGGGCGGCTTCGGCGTGATGATGATCGGCCCCACGCTCATCGAACACGGCACCGAAGAGCGGAAGGATGAGCACCTGACGCGCATCCTCAAGGGCCAGGTGGTCTGGTGCCAGGGGTACAGCGAGCCGGGAGCCGGCTCTGACCTCGCCAGCCTGCAGACCCGCGCCGTCCGCGATGGTGACGACTACGTCATCAACGGCCAGAAGATCTGGACCACCGGCGCCCAGTTCGCCGACTGGATGTACATGCTCGTTCGCACCGACCCCGATGCACCGAAGCACCGGGGCATCACCTACCTGCTGGTAGACATGAAAAGCCCCGGCGTCACGGTCCGCCCTCTGACCACACTCGCGGGCAACCAGACCTTCAACGAGGTGTTCTTCGAAGACGTGCGCGTCCCGGTCAAGAACCGTGTTGGCGAGGAGAACCGCGGCTGGTACGTGGGCACCACCACCCTCGACTTCGAGCGCTCGTCAATCGGAAGCGCTGTCGGTGTGCGCAAAAGCCTCGAGCGCCTTATCGCCCAGGCCAAGAAGGACGATAGCCCCGTCTCGTTCGGTAACCGCGCGACCGCCCGCCACGAATTCACCGAGCGCTGGATCGAATGCGAAGTCGCGAAGATGTTGAGCTACCGTGTGGTCAGCATGCAGGCCAACGGACTCATCCCGAACCACGAAGCGAGCATGTGCAAGCTGTTCAGCAGTGAGCTGTCCCAGCGCATCGCCAACCTCTCGATGCATCTCTACGGGACGCACGGGAACGTCCGCAACAGCGCCTCGATGGGCTACATGCAGGCCGTGAGCTCGACCATCGCGGGCGGCACCACCGAAGTCCAGAAGGGCATCATCGCCACCCGTGGCCTCGGGCTGCCGCGCGGCTGACCCTCACCGGGCAAACAACCAGGAGGCGGCCCATCGGGCCGCCTCTTCTCGTTCCCGGGCCCCCCAGGCCTCTACGCCGCCTTCTTACCCCAGAACCTCCACCATGACCGCCCCTCGGAGGCAGGTTGCTCGGGCGCCTTGAAACCTCTACCGCACGACTGGCAGTAGGCGTAGACGTTCAGGTTTTCGCGGCCACACCAGGGACACGTGCGCATCGCTCACCTCCCTCGATCCCGATTGTACCGCGCTTACTTGTATTTCCGCGCTCCGAGGATTGGCCACTCGTCGATGACCTCGTCCCCCCTTCTCACGTGGTACACGCTGTGCAGGTTCAGCGTGGTGTCGCCATGGCTGGGCACCAGCTCGACGCGACTGCCTGCGCGGAGCGAAGCGATGCCGTCCCCGCGCAGATGGGCGTGCTCCTCCGAAAGGCCCCCCGTCCTGATGGAACCGTCCTTCGTGCTTGATGGGCCATGGTCGCCCGAGAGCGACTTCATCCCCGCGTCGCAAACCGCGTACCGTTCGCGGACCGTGAGGACAGTCGTCAGCAACGTCAGCGCGTAGTCGAACACACCCGGGATGAACGCCTCGTGGTGTGTGTCGTGGAAGATGTACGTACCCGCCTGAAGGTCAGTCACGCCCGGCGTATGGGCAGCGATGGGCACCGACGCCGTCCCGCTCGTGGATACAATCGCCGGCGCCAGGCCCGCCTCCGCGAGCGCCTCACCGTGCTCCAGCACCACGCCGAGCGACGACTTGATGAGAGTCTCTCGTTCCGCCGGGTCCTGTTGGCCGTACATATGCCCTTCGTAGCCCATAATTCCCCGGTAGTCGACCCCTGCCTCGACAAGCTCTCGGGCCAGGCGGACCGTCTCCTCTGGCTCGCGCGTCCCGCACCGGTTCATCCCCGCGTCGACCTCGATGATCGCTGCCGCCCGCTGCCCGGAACGGGCCATCCCCTCCTTCAGTTCCCTCACGTTATGTTCGCTCTCGACCGCCACGGTGATGTCGACTCCGCGCCCGAGCAGAGCCATGAGCCTGTCGATCTTCACGCGCCCCACGACCTGGTTGGCCATAAGGATCGGCCCCAGGCCCGCATCGGCCAGCACCTCCGCTTCGCCCAGCTTCGCCACGGTGATCCCAATCGCCCCGGCATCCAGCTGCATCCGTGCCACCTGAGGGCACTTGGGGGTCTTGAAGTGCGGGCGGAGCGAGACGCCTGTGCCGTCCAGCATTCGGGCCATGGTGCCGATGTTCCGTTCGACGGTGTCGATGTCGAGCAGAAGACACGGGGTGTCGAGTTCGTCGATGCGCATGGCCGGACTCTACGCCACCACTCCGGGTCGGCGAAGCGCTACCGGACCGCTTCCACGGCGGCGAACTTCGCCCGCTTGGCTTCCCGGGCCCGGTTGGTAGCATTCAGGTCCGCTTTCCGCAGGCGGATTGACTTCGGGGTGACCTCCACCATCTCGTCGCTCCCGATCAGCGAGAGGCTCCGCTCGAGGCTCGGAGGCGCTGGCGGGACGAGCTTCACCGCGATATCCGAAGTGGAGCTGCGGATGTTGGTTAGCTGCTTGGTCTTGCAGACGTTCACCTCGAGGTCGTTGTCCCTCGCATGGAGCCCGACGACCATGCCGGCGTACACATCCTCGCCCGGGCTAATGAACAGCTGGCCGCGCTCCTGCGCGTTCGCCAGGCCGAAGCTCACGGCGGTCCCGGTCTCCGAGGCCACGAGCGCTCCCTTGCGGTGGCGAGTCACTTCCCCCGCCCAGGGCCGGTACCCGAGGTACTCGGTGTTCATGGTGCCTTCCCCGCCCGTGCCACTGATGAACACGTCGCGGAACCCGATGAGCCCGCTTGTGGGGATGTCGAAATCCAGCCGCGCCAGCCCGTTGTGGCCCGAGTGCATGTTCACGAGCCGCGCCTTGCGCCCGGAGAGAGTCTCGATGAGGAAGCCGGTCGTGCTTTCGGGCGCCTCAAGGTACAGCCGCTCGTACGGTTCCTCGCGACCGTTCGGTCCGTCGCGGAGGATCACCTCGGGGCGCGTGACCGCGAACTCGTAGCCCTCCCGCCGCATGGTTTCGACGAGGATGGCGAGGTGCAGCTCCCCGCGCCCGTGGACGGTGAACTGCTCGGCCGAGTCGCCTTCCGCCACCTTCAGCGCGACGTTCGTCTCCATCTCCCGGAACAGCCGTTCGCGCAGCTGCCGACTGGTCACAAACTGGCCCTCACGGCCCGCAAACGGTGAGTCGTTCACGCGGAAGGTCATCTTCATCGCCGGCTCTTCGATGGCTATGGGAGGCAGCGGTTCGACGCACTCCGGGCTCGCGATGGTCTCGCCGATCAGGATGTCGGAGATCCCGGTCACGGCCACGATGTCGCCGGCTCGCGCCTCGTCGACCTCGTCGCGTCCCAGCCCTCGGAACCGGTAGACCTGAAGCACCCGGTGGTCGCTGCGCGCGCCGGAGTGGTCGAACCGGGTCACGTCCTGGCCAGCCGCCAAGACCCCGTCCCGGATCCTTCCCACCGCCGTCCGGCCGCGGTAGCTGTCGTACATCATGGTGGTCACCAGCATCCGGAACGGCGCTTCGATATCGCACTCGGGACCCGGGATGTGCTCGAGAATCGCCTCGAACAGCGGCAGCATTGTGCCCGAAGTCACGGAGGGCTCGGTCCCGCAGTAGCCGTCGCGGGCATTGGCGTACAGCACCGGGAAGTCCAGCTGGTAGTCCTCGGTCGCCAGGTCAAGGAAGAGGTCACTGGTCTCGTGCACCACCTCCGCCACACGGGCGTTCGGCCGGTCGACCTTGTTCACCACCACGATCGCCCTCAACCCGATCTCCAACGCTTTCCGAAGCACGAAGCGCGTCTGCGGCATCGGCCCCTCGACTGCGTCCACCAGCAGCAGACACCCGTCGGCCATGTTGAGGACGCGCTCCACCTCGCCGCCGAAGTCGGCGTGGCCGGGCGTATCGATGATGTTGATCCGCGTGCCCTGGAACTCCACCGCCGCGTTCTTCGCCATGATCGTGATGCCCTTCTCACGCTCCAGGGGGTTGGAGTCCAGGATCAGGCTGCCGATATGCTCGTTCTCGCGGAAGACATTGGACTGCTTCAGCAGGGCGTCGACCAGCGTCGTCTTCCCATGGTCGACATGGGCGATGATCGCGATGTTGCGGATGTCTTCTCGGCGAGTGGGCATCTGATCCAGTGTGATGGCCCGGCCGCCTAATGGGCCACCGCTGCTTTGCGTAATCGTGTCGCCGTCCAGCACACTGGGATCACATCGCCCGGAGGGGATCCCCATGACCAGCTCCTACCAACTCATCCAGGACATCGTCGCCGGCCGCCAGCCCGACGCGGAGCTGGTGCGCCCCTCCGCCATCATGCCCTTCGTCATCGAGTCCGATGGCCGCCGCGAGCGGGCCTACGACATCTACTCCCTGCTGCTCAAGGAACGCATCGTTTTCCTGGGCACGCCGATCGACGCCATGATCGCGAACATCATCATCGCGCAGCTCCTCTATCTCGCCCGCGAGGACGATGAGAAAGACATCATGATGTACATCAACTGCCCGGGCGGAAGCGTGACTGCCGGGCTCGCCATCTACGACACCATGAAACTCATCCGGCCGGCGGTTTCGACTGTATGCATAGGGCTGGCGGCAAGCATGGGCACGGTTCTGCTTACGGCCGGCCAGAAGGGCAAGCGGTTCGCGCTTCCCCACTCCACCATCCACCTCCACCAGGTGCTGGGTGGGGCGCAGGGCCAGGCGCGCGACATCGAGATTCAGGCAAAGGAGACCCTCCGGCTCCAGCGGGTCCTCCGCACGATCATAGCCGACACCACGGGTCAGCCGATGGACCGGATCGAGCACGACACCGACCGCGACTTCTGGCTCGACCCACCGGCAGCGCAGGAATACGGCCTGATCGATGAGATACTCGAGAAGCCGCCCAAGGCCCTCACCGCCGGGAGCAACGGCGCCAGCCCCAGCTAGCCGGGTTGCGCCACCTTCACGCGATGTCGACGCGCCCGGTCGTCCGCCCTAGCCACCTCTGTCTCGGGCAACGATGCGGTCCGCCCCAACGTACCGCTGGAGGACCTCCGGCACGGCAATGCTGCCGTCATCCTGCTGGTAGTTCTCCATCAAGGCAATCAGGACCCTGCCCGGCGGAAGCCCGGAACCGTTCAGCATGTGGGGGTGGCGCGTCGGCGCATCGGGCGCGGTCCTGTAGCGGATGTTCGCCCGCCGTGCCTGGAAGTCGAGGCAGTTCGACACCGAGCTCACCTCGGTCCACTCGCCCTGCCCGGGCGCCCACATCTCAATGTCGTACGTTTTCGTCGCGTTGAACCCCACGTCCCCGCTGCAGAGCTGCACCACCCGGTGAGGAATTCCGAGGAGCTCCGGTAGGGCGCGGGCACGGTCGACCAGCCGCCTGAACTCCGCCTCGCTCTCTTCCGGCTCGCAGTACACGAACATCTCCACCTTTTCGAACTGGTGGACCCGTTTGATCCCCCGCACATCGCGGCCGGCGCTCATCTTCTCCCGGCGGAAGCACGGTGTGTGCGCCACAAGCCGCATGGGCAGCTCACCCGCCGGGATGATCTCGTCGCGGTACAGATTCACGAACGGCACCTCGGCGGTCGGGCTGAAGAAGTAGTCCTCCTCGGCGTCGCGATAGAGGTTGTCTCGGAACTTGGGAAGCTGCCCCGCCGCGTAGAGCGAAGCCTCCGTCAGCATGCTCGGCAAGTAGCACTCGGTGAACCCCGCCCTCTGGTGCTCATCAAGGAAGAACTGGATCAGGGCCCGGTGAAGCCTCGCGATCCCGCCCCTCAGCACGAAGAACCGGCTACCCGACATCTTCACCCCGCGCTCGAAGTCGATGCCGTCGAGCGCCGGCCCGAGGTCCCAGTGCGGCTTAGGCTCGAACTGGAACGTGGGCAGGTCTCCGGACACCTCGACAACCACGTTCTCCGTCTCGTCAGCTCCATCGGGCACCGATGGGTCGAGGATGTTCGGGACCTCGTAGAGCTTCTCCTGGAGCTCGGCCTCAACCTGCCGCAGCTGCGCTTCCAGGCCGTCGAGCTTGCCCCCGAGCTCGCGCATCTCGGCGATGCGCTGCTCCCGCTCCTCCGAGTCCTTCGTCTGCCCTATCGCCTTGCTGGCGGCGTTCCGCTCCGCGCGCATCCCTTCGACCTCACCGAGGAGTGCCCGGCGCATCTCATCGAGACGTACGATGTCTTCCAGCGGCGCCGCGGAGTTGCGCCGGGCGAGGTCGGCTTCGACGCGTTCGAAGTTCTCCCGGATGAATTGCGCGCTGAGCAAAGGCTACTCCGAGGCGTAATACGCGGCGATAGCCCGGACCCCGAGGATCCGTACGTCCTCCGCGACTGGCACGAGCCTACCATCGGGCGTTGGCAGCGAAAACGCATTCTGGAGCTCATCCGCGGTGGCCCAGTAGTGTGGGCCGTGAGGCACGCTCGCCCCAAAGTCCACCCGGGCGAGTGCGCGCGTGTAGTACACGTGGTCGATGTGCTGGTGGAACGGCTGGTCCTCGCGGACGATGTCCTCGATGAGGATCACGGCCGGCGGCGGGATCGCGACCGGCCCCTCGCACTCGACGACATCGCCGGTAGGAAGGACCTCCACCTGGAGCCCGGACTCTTCCAGCGCCTCCCGCTTCGCGCCCTGCAGGGGATCCTCGTTCCGCTCGAGGTGGCCCCCGGGCGGTAGCCACATGCCGAGCTTCTGGTGCCACACCAGCAGCGTCCTGCCACCCGCCACCACATAGGCTGTCGCCGTATGGTGGCGTTCGACTTCGGTCACTCCTTCACCGTCTTCAGGTGCGGAAACAGGATCACTTCGCGAATGGTCGAATGGCCGGTCAGGATCATCACCAGGCGATCGATTCCCATGCCGAAGCCACCCGTCGGGGGCATGCCATGCTCGAGAGCGAACAGGAAGTCCTCGTCCATCAACTCGACCTCGTCATCGCCTGCGGCACGGAGCGCAAGCTGCTCTTCGAACCGCTGGCGCTGATCGATTGGGTCGTTCAGTTCCGTATAGGCGTTGCCGACCTCGAATCCACCGGCGAACGACTCAAACCTCTCCACCAGGCGCGGGTTCTCCGGGTGCCTCTTGGCGAGCGGCGAGAGTTCGATGGGGTAGTCGAGCAGGAAGGTTGGCTGGATAAGCCGGGGCTCCACGTAGTGTGACATCGCCTCGTCCACGAGCTTGCCGTAGCCGGCGCCGGGCGGGATGGCGAGGTCGCGCCGTTCAAGCTCCTCCCGCAGGGTCTCCGCCGTCGCGTATTCGTCGAGATCCAGGTTCCCGTACTCACGCAGAGCGTCGTGCAGCGTCATACGCCGCCACGGGGGCGCGAGGTCTATCTCGTTGCCGCGAAAGTGGCACTTCGTCGTGCCGAGCACCTGGGCGGTCACTCCACCGACCATCTCCTCGACCATCGCCGCGACGCTCTCGTAGTCGGCGTAAGCCTCGTAGGTCTCCAGCATGGTGAACTCGGGGTTGTACTTCGCCCCCAGGCCCTCGTTCCGGAAGATCCGGCCAAGTTCGTAGACTTTGTCGAACCCGCCGACCACGAGGCGTTTCAGGTACAACTCCAGGCTGATGCGGAGGAAGCGATCCTCGTCCATCGCATTGAAGTGTGTCGTGAACGGCCGCGCCGCTGCGCCGCCGGCGGACTCCTGGAGCACCGGCGTCTCCACTTCCATGAAGCCGCGCTCGTCGAGAAACCGGCGGATGGCCGTCACGACCTTCGTCCGCACTTCGAATGTCTCGCGTGTCTCCTGGTTCGCCATCAGGTCGAGGTAACGGCGGCGCTGGCGGATCTCCGGGTCGGCCAGGCCGTGATACTTCTCGGGCGGCGCGTGCAGGGCCTTCGCCAGCATCGTCCAAGAGTCGGCGCCCACTGTCGGCTGCCCCGTGCGGGTGCGCATGGCGTGGCCAGAAGCCCCGAGGATGTCCCCGAGGTCGACCAGCCGAAGCGCATCGTAGAGCTCACCCGCCAGCTTGTTCTGGCGCAAAAGGACCTGGATCCGCCCGGTGCTGTCCTGCAGGTCCACGAACGTAGCCTTGCCCATATCGCGCCGGGCCATCACACGGCCCGCGACCGTAACCTGCTCGCCCTCGCCGTCCGGGAGGTCCGGCGCCTGGCGCTCCACCAGGGTTGTGACCTCGGAGGCCGTGTGGGTCCGCGTTGCGCGCCGTGGGTAGGGGTCGATGCCGAGCGCGCGAAGCTGCTCCAGCTTCGCCACCCGCTGGGCCATCAGGTCGTCCATGGTGCGCGCTGCCTCCTGAGGGTTACTGCCCGGCACGGGCAGCCTCTGACCCGCGCCTCGCTCACGGCCTAGTCGATCT
>CAYPAZ010000061.1:0-10141 GCA_964408835.1 uncultured Anaerolineaceae bacterium | reverse complement strand
GTACATCCCGTACATCCCCGAGTGCATGTAGCTCAGCCCGCCGCCGTTCGTGTTCAGCGGCAGCTTGCCGCCCGGGCGGGTGTTGCCATCCCAGATGAACTGCCCCGCCTCACCCTTACTCACGAACCCGAGGTCTTCAAGCCCGTAAATCGGCAGGTGCGCGAACGCGTCGTAGATCATCAGGTGGTCCACGTCGTCGTGCGTGATCCCCGCCTCGTCGAACGCCTTCTTCCCCGAGACTCGGAACGCCCGGGACGACGTGTAATCCGCCATCTGGCTCACCATCGGAGTCTCAACGCTCTCGCCCGTGCCGATGATGTACACCGGCCTGGTGGGGAAGTCCTTCGCTCGCTCCGCCGAGGTCAGCACCAGCGCTCCTCCGCCATCCGTCACGAGGCAGCACTCCAGCAGGTGGAACGGATACGCGATCATCCGCGAGTTCAGCACGTCCTCCACAGTGATCGGGTCGCGGAAGCTGGCCCGCGGGTTCATCCCGGCCCACTCGCGCTGGACCACGGCCACCATCGCCAGTTGCTCGTGAGTCAGCCCGTACTCCTTCATGTACCGGAGCACCGGGAGCGTGAAGGTGCTCGGCGGCCCGGCAAAGCCGTGGGGGGATTCGAACTGCCCCTGCAGGCTGGCCATCGCCCCGCCCCACCCGCCGCGCCCGATGCCCGATCGACCGCTTTCGCCGTGAGTGATGAGCACGGTGCTGCACAGCCCTTCGTTGATCGCCGCCGCGGCGTGCCGCACGTGCAGCATGAAAGAGCACCCACCCACGGACGTCCCGTCGACCCACGTTGGCGTGATGCCCAGGTAGTGCGACACCGCCACCGGGGACTCCCCCGCCGTGGCCACACCGTCGATGTCGCTCGGCTTCAGCCCACAGTCGGCGAGCGCGTTCCTCGCGGCGTCCGCGTGGAGCCCCAGCTGCGAAACGTCGGGGATCAGCCCCATCTCCGTCGTCTCGGCAGCGCCTACAATCGCTACGCTTCCCGGCTTCACGCTGCACCTCCCGCCGGCTGGAACCGGTAAATCGTCTGACTGTCGGTCACGTCCTCGAACACGACCTCGAGTGGCATGTCGAGCACCAGGTTCTCCGGTGTGTTCTCGATCCCCACGATGTTCGCCGCCAGCCGCGGCCCCTCATCGAGCTCCACCGAGGCGATCGCATACGGGGCGATGTCCTGGAACGCCGGTGGCGCCCTGTGATTGATGACGTAGCTGTGAAGCCGCCCCTTCCCGCTCGCCCTGAACCACTCCACGTCGTCCGAGGCGCAGGTCGCCACCGGGCAGAACGGTCGCGGTGGGAAGTAGACGTTGCCGCAGGTTTTGCAGCGCTGGAGGTGGAGTTCGTGGTTCTTCACTGCCTCCCAGAAAGGGGCAGTCTCGGGCGTGGCCTGCGGAAGAGGCCTTCGATAATCAGCCAAAGTTCGGGAGTCCCTCGTTTCGGTGGAGTCCGGGCCGCAGGGGTCCCGGCTCGAATCGGATTCGTACCCGCATATCTACCGTGAACGTCAGAGTGGGGCAACCCGGGAAGCTACACTGTTGGCGATGCCACATCTCGGCCTGCTCTTCCTCGGATTGGCACTGGTCATTGTGCCTGCTCTCGTGCTGCTCGTGGTTGCCCGACTGATGAACGCCCGCGGCGCCCTCGACGACGCTCCAGACTGGGCTCTCGGCTTAGTCACGCTCGACTTCGCCTGTTGCCAGTTGCCCTTCTTCCTGGCCTTCATGGTCCTCGGGGTGGGCCTCATCATCGGCGCCTTCGCAAGCTAGCCTCCCGGCTCCTCACACCTCGAGTGGCGTGTCCTCCCGGTTCGCCCACTCCCGCATCGATCCGTCGTAGACGCGCACGTCGTCGTACCCAAGCAGCGCGAGTACGAACGCCGCGTGCGCAGCCCGGATCCCGCCCTGGCAGTACGTGATGATCGGCTTCTCGCGGCTGAAGCCTGCCTCGTCCACCAGCCGCTGCAGCTCCTCCGCAGGGTGCAACATTCGCTTGTCGTCCCGGCCAACGAAGTTCACCCACTCCAGGTGGCTCGCGCCGGGCACCCGGCCCACCCGCTTGTTCCCGCGTGAATTCGTCCCGTCCCACTCCGCGTCCGTCCTCGCGTCCAGGATCTGCTCCGAGCCTGTCTCGCACGCAGCCTTCACATCGTCCACTCGGGCGATGAGCTGCTCCTGTGGCGCCGCGCTGAACTCTCGCTTCTCAACCTTTGTCGCGTGGAAGGTCACCGCTCGCCCCTCGGTCAGCCAGCGGTGCCACCCGCCATTCAGCACCTTCGCCTTCGTGTGCCCGTAGTAGCCAAGCACCCACCAGAGCCGCGCCGCGAGGAACCCGTTGTTGTCGTCGTACGCCACGACCGTCGTGTCGTGGTCCACGCCGAGCGAGCCCATCAGCCGCCCGAACTCGTCTGGCCCCATGATCAGCGTGCCATGGTCCTCTCCCGGCGGGCCGGACTCCTTGATGTAGTAATGCGTCGCCAGGTGCACCGCGCCCGGGATGTGCGCTCGCCGATACGCCTCCAGCATCGCGCAGTCGATGACGCGCACGTTGTCGTCCTTGAGGTGGCTTGCCACCCAGTCCGGTTCAGCCAGCAGCTCCGGCCTCGCGTAGTCCATCTCGCCCTCCTGATTGCCAGTGCGGAGAGTCTACGCGCCAGGGGCGCTGAGGTGGATTCGCGGCCTGTTAGCCCCTGCTCTCCACCCGCACATGCGCCCAGTGGGTGATGGCTACTGCAAGCGCGTCCGCGGCGTCGAGCGGCGAAGGCACCGTCGCCATCGCCAGCTGTAAACGCACCATCTCGGCCACCTGGGCCTTCTCACCTCGCCCGTAGCCTGCCACCGTCTGCTTCACGAGCGCCGGTGAGTACTCCGTCACCGCTACCCCCGCATCCGCTATCCCGAGCACCGCGGCTGCCCGCGCCTCACCAAGGGCCATCGCGCTCCGGGCGTTGCTACCCACGTATCCTGCCTCCACCGCCCCGGAGGCCACCTCCCACCTGCGTGCGACATCCCTCACCGCGTCGCGGATCGCCGTCAGCCGCGCCGCGGAGCCATCCGCGGCCTTCGTCCGTACAACCCCGTGGTGCACATGCCGGCATGAGTCCCGATCGACCTCGATGACGCCATAGCCCGTTGCTGTCAGCCCAGGGTCCACCCCAAGAATCCGCATGCCGGCAGCGTAGCCCCGCGCCACCCTACCGCGAACCCCTGCCCGTCACGACCCGAAGGTTTCGATGGCTTCGTCGCTGAACTCGGCGTTCGAGTACACCCGCTGCACGTCCTCCAGCTCCTCCAGCTCCTCGATGAGGCGCATGGCCTGGTGCGCCGTCTTCGTGTCCAACTCGACGCTCACCTTCGGCACCATCGCGAAGTCCGCGTTCTCTATCTCCAGCCCACCCGACTCCAGCGCCTCTCGAACCGCCTGGAGGCTTGCGGGGTCGGTTTGCACCTCCACCGCCTCGCCCATCACCTGCACGTCGTCGGCGCCCGCGTCGATGGCCTGGAGCGCGAGGTCGTCCGGGTCGTGACCGTTCACCGGCATGGTGATGACCCCTCGCGGCTCGAACTGCCAGGCCACTGAGCCGCTTTCGCCAAGGTTGCCCCCCGCCCGTGTGAACTGCTGGCGCACCTGCGAGACCGTCCGGTTCTTGTTGTCGGTCAGCACCGCCACCAGGATCGCCGTCCCGCCCGGCCCGTAACCCTCGTAGGTGAACTCGTCGAGGTTGTCCGTTTCGCCGGCCCCGGTCGCCTTGGCGATGGCTCGGTCGATGTTGTCGTTCGGCATGTTTGCCTGCTTGGCGCGTTGCACCGCAAGGCGCAGCTTGAAATTCGCTGCCGGGTCCCCACCCCCCTGCTTCGCCGCCACCATGATCTCCCGCGCCAGCCGGGTGAAGATCGCCCCCCGTTTGGCGTCGTTGACGCCCTTCTGGCGCTTGATCGAAGACCACTTCGAATGTCCGGACATGGCCAGCTTCCTTTCCGCGTGCTCCCAGTTTATCCACTGAGGCGGCGAGATCGAAGATCTGCGGCCGCTACCGTGGGAACGCGGCGTTCAGCCGGTCCCCAAGCATGTCGATTAGCCGGTGGTCGGTCAGGTTCGCCTGGAGCGGACTCACGCTCACGTAGCCGCTCGCCAGCGCCCAGATGTCAGTCCCCGGCGGCGTGTCGGGGTGAGTGTGGATATCGTACTCGCGCTCCACCACCGCGCTCTGCCCACGAATCTCCGCCAGCTTCAGGAAGCCGTGCCGCCCCATACGCGTCACCAGCACCCCCGCCAGCTTCTCGAACGGCAAGACCGGGATGTTCACGTTCAGGAACATCGGTCCCCGCGCGTCCTCCCCGATTGCCGCCTGCGCCACAAGCGCCGCCACCCGCTCGGCCGTCCCCCAGTCCACCTCGTCCAGGTGCTCGAACGAACGCACAGCCTGTGAAACCGCGATCGATGTGATCTCGCGCAAGTGCCCCTGGAGCGCGCCTCCGACCGTGCCACTTGCCAGCACGTCCTGTCCGACGTTCGCACCCTGGTTCACGCCCGACACCACCAGGTCGAAGTCCTGGACGATCTCGCGCTCGGCGATCATCACGCAGTCGCCCGGGGTCCCGTTGACGTGCCATGCCTCCACCCCTGCCACCGGCGGCTCAGCGTACCGCTCCCACCGCAACTCCCGGCGCAGGGTGATCCCCGCGCCCACCGCGCTCTGATTCTCCGTCGGCGCCACCACCCAAACCTCTCCTAACGGCGCGACAGCCCTCACCAGCGCCCAGAGCCCGGCACAGTCGATGCCGTCGTCGTTCGTCACGAGGATCCGCCGTCCCATATCTCGATACTACCTGCTCAGCAGGCACCGGCCACCGCGACCCGTAGCCCTCTATACTCACCGGGTGCCTGCCACTCCCGTCAAACCCCGGCTCGTGATTCTGGATTCCCACGGCATCCTCTTCCGCGCGTTCTTCGCCCTCGGCTCGGTCCCCAACCCTCTCCGCACCAGCAAGGGCGAAGTCACCTTCGCCGTTTACGGCTACGCCGAATCCCTCATGCACGTCCTCGAACGCCTCCGGCCGACCCACATCCTCGCCGCATGGGACGCCGGCGGTAAGACCTTCCGCCACGAAGCCAGCGACGACTACAAGGCCACTCGCCGCGAAACGCCGGACGAGCTCATCCCCCAGATGGTCCGCGTCCGCGAAATGCTCGATGCCTTCAACATCCCCGTCTTCGAGGCTGTTGGCTACGAGGCCGACGATGTCGTCGGTACGTTCGCTCGTAAGGCCGCCGACCAGGGCATCGAAACCTACATCGTCACCCTCGATACCGACATGGTTCAGCTGCTCCGCCCCGGTGTGAAGCTGTTCATGTACCGCCCCTACCAGCGCGATATCGTCGAGTACGACGAGGCGAAGGCCGCCGAGCGCTGGGGCTTCAGCCCGCCCTACATGGTCGACTTCAAGGCCCTCAAGGGGGACACGTCCGACAACATCCCCGGCGTCAAGGGTATCGGCGACAAGACCGCCACCGACCTCATCCGCCAGTTCGGAACGCTCGAGTCCATTTACGAGCACATCGACGAGATCAAGCAGCCCGCGCTGAAGAAGAAGCTCATCGAAGGCGAAGAGGTCGCCCGCTTTAGCAAGCAGCTCGCAACCATCGTCACGGATCTCCCTGTCGAGCTGGACCTCGAGGCCTGCCGCGTCCTCGGGTTCGACCGCGACCGGCTCCTCAACTTCTTCCGCGAGATGGAGTTCCGGACGCTCGCCGCCCGCCTTCCGACAGTGCTCGGCATCGACGACCTCCCCCCGCCCACTACCGCTCCCGAGATAGAGCCCACCTACACCACGGTCGCCGATGAGGCGGGCCTGGCTGTGCTCGCCACTACGCTCCGCGAGCGAGGCGCGTTCTCGGTGGCCGCGCTCAGCACTGCCGGCGACACGCGTTCCGCGCTCCCGCTTGGCTTCGCTTTCGCCACGGAGCCCGGAAGGGCGTGGTACGTCCCCGTCGGTCACGCGCCGCGCCTGGATGGTGGCTCGGCCCAGGCCTCGCTGGACTCCGTCCGCGAACACCTCGGGCCACTCCTCATCGATCCCGCCATCCCGAAGCTCGCCTACAGCACGAAGCACACCCGCCACCAGCTCGGCGATGCCGGCATGGACCTCGCGGGCTACGACTTCGACATCTCCATCGCAGCCTTCCTGCTCGGCGACACCACATCCAATCTTCCCGCGCTGGTTAGCGAGCGCCTCGGCATTGAAATGACGCCCCTCACATCCCTCACGGGCACCGGCCGCAACGTGGTCTCCCTTGCACAGGTCGAAACGGAGCGTGTCGCCGACTACGCCTGCCAACACGCCGACATGGCCCTGCGCATGCGCCCGCTGCTTGAGGAGCCCCTCCACGAGCGCGGCCAGTGGCCTCTGTTCGCCGAGATGGAGCTTCCGTTGGTCGAAGTCCTCTGGCGCATGGAGCGGTTCGGCATCGCCATCGACACCAATGTCCTGCGCGAAATCTCCCAGGGGATGTCCATCGATATCGACCGTCTGGAGCGCGAGATCTTCGATCTCGTCGGCCACGAGTTCAACATCGGCAGCCCCAAACAGCTCAGCGATATCCTCTTCGGTGAACTCGGGCTGCCCAAGACCCGCAAGACGACCCAAGGCTACAGCACCGACCAGCGCGCCCTCGAAGCTCTCCGCCCCGTGGCGCCGATCATCGACCTCATCTTCCAGTACCGCGAACTCACGAAGCTCAAGTCCACCTACCTCGACGCACTCCCGGGGGCCGTCGGCCAGGACGGGCGCATCCACACCGACTTCCAGCAGACCGTTGCCGCCACCGGGCGGCTCAGCTCCACCAACCCCAACCTTCAGAACATCCCCGTGCGCACCGACACCGGCCGCGATATCCGCCGCGCCTTCGTTGCCACGGGCTTCGACGCCCCTGTATTCGTCGCCGCCGATTACTCCCAGATCGAGCTCCGCATCCTCGCGCACATCACCGGCGATAAAGGGCTCATCGATGCCTTTCTCGCGGACCAGGACATCCATCGCGCTACTGCGGCCACCGTCTACGGCGTCGCCCCCGAGGACGTCACCCGCCAGATGCGTGACACAGCCAAGATGGTGAACTTCGGCATCGCCTATGGCATGGGCGAATTCGGCCTCGCCAGCCGCACTGGCATGTCCCGGCAGGACGCCGAGGCGTTCATCGCCAGCTACTACGCCAACTTCCCCGGCATCGCCGAGTGGCAGAAAAAGACCCTCGGCGAGACCCGCGAGAAGGGCTACGCCGAGACGCTCTTCGGCCGCAGGCGTTACCTCCCCGCGATCAGCAGCACGAACTTCCAGGTCCGGGGCGCGGCCGAGCGGGAAGCCATCAACATGCCCATCCAGGGCACCGCGGCGGATATCATCAAGCTCGCGATGATCCGCGTGGACCGGGAGATGCAGGAGCGCGGCTACCAGAGCCACATGATCCTCCAGGTCCATGACGAGCTCATCTTCGAATGCCCCGTCGAAGAAACCGAAATGATCCGCGATATGGCGCTCCGGCTCATGCCCGCCAGTATCGAGCTCGCGGTCCCATTGAAAGTCGACATCAAGCAGGGTAAGAACTGGGGCGCGGTGGAGTGAGGATCGCCGTTGTCGGCGCTGGCGCCGCCGGCCTGACCGCCGCGTACCGCCTCACGCAGGCAGGGCACGCCGTAACCGTGTTCGAAGCGCGGCCGTTCGTTGGTGGCCGGACCCATACGGAGCATTTCGGGCCCGGCCACCACCTCGATACCGGCGCCGGCTGGCTCACTTCTGCCTACTCCCGGACGTTCGCGCTCCTCGAAGAGCTGGGTCTGCGCGACTGCGTCCACCCGATGCGCGCCTCCGCCCCCGCGGAGCTGCTGGTCAACGGCGCCCCCTACACTTCAACAGGGAAGCCTCGCACCGCCGGCGATGGTGCCGGGCTCATCCCGGCCGCCGAGCAGAAGCCCCTCCGCGAATGGCTTCGTTCCCTCGCCTCCCACCCCGGCGACCTCTCGACGCAACTCGCCTACGACCTCGAATCCGCCGAGGACCACCTCGCCAAGGTCAGTCCGGCGGCTGCCCGCTACGTCTTCGCTCCAATGTTCGAAGGACTCTTCGCGCCCCTGCGCGAGCACTCCGCCGAGTTCCTTCGCTCGTGGGTTGCCTCCGGGCGGGTCACGTACTGGCAGCTCGACGACGGGATGGACGCCCCCTGGAAGAAGCTCGCCCACCAGCTTGATGTCCGCCTCGAAGAGCCCGTCCTCTCCATCCGCCGCGCCATCGGTGGCGTCGAAGTCGTCTCCACAGCCTCGAGCGGCCTCTTTGATGGCGTCGTCCTCGCCGCTCCGCCTCCCGTCGCCCGCCACGCCGTGGAGCCCGCGCTCCTCCCCACCTGGTACGAGGATATCCGCTACTCCGGCCAGTGCCGTCTCTATGCCTCCCGCGCCGCCACCAGCCACTGCCCTCCCGTCCACATCCGCCCCCTCCCCATGGGCCTCGTCGCCAGCGTCGAGTGGCAGTCGGGCGGCGACGGTGCCTGGGGTTGCTGTCCCGACGGCCAGGAGTGGGTGCTCGTCTGCGCAAACGAAGCCCAGAACGAAGACCTCCTCGCGCTACCCCCGGCTCTGCTCCGCAACCGCCTCTGGGACGCCGCCGCCGAACTGCTCCCCGGCCTCTTTCCCCTCTCCGACGCGGAACACGTCCACCTCATCCGCTGGGAACACGCCGTCCCCGTCATGCTCCCCGGCCACTTCACCCGGATGAGTGGATACCGCCCCCAGCCCCCGGTCGTGCTCGCCGGCGACTGGACCCACCAGGCCTGTGTCGAAGGTGCCGTCCGTTCCGGCGAGGCTGCCGCTGCGGCGTTCGCCTAACACCGCACCACATCATTCGGCCCGCAAGCGAGGATCTCCACCAGCAGGTAAGCCGGTCGCACCGAGTCGCCGTCTCCGTCCCCGATCGCGTAAACCGCTCCCGCCTTCATCGGGTACGGGCCCGGCTCGGCCGCCTTCGCAGCCTTCAGGATGTCCTCCACCGAAGCCGAAATCGAAGCGTCAATCCGCACAGCGCCGTCGAGATAGAACACCCCATCTTCGTGGACGAGCCGGAACGACCGGCTCCCGACTGATGGCCCGCCGGTGATAGGCGGCCGCGCGGCCGGGGGTGGCACGTTAGCCTCCGGGCACTCCTTCAGGACCACGACCTGGGTGAACGCCCCCACGTTGCCCTGGACCCCGGCCAGCACCGGCCGGGTTCGCAGTACGATGTTCCCCCCGGCCGAGGGCCGCCGCCTGAAGAGCTGTAGCGCCTCTCCAATCTCTTCATCCGTCGCGGCTCGGACCGTGTACGTCCCGTAGAGAGCGCCCGGGGCCGTGCCGGCGGTGTGCGCCCGGTAGGTTCGGGTACTCCCGACAGTCGAAAGGTCCTCCGTCACCCTGAGCGCCCACCCTTCGCGAGGCGAGGCCTGGTAGGCCACGCTCGTCCCGTCCCGCTCGAGCTCCGTCATGTGCTCCAGCCGCGGGGCCACGGTGACGCCGGGGATGAGCGGCAGCTGGGCTGCATCCGAGGTCGCCGCATAGCAGCCTTCAGCGACCCGGAACAGGAACCCCCAGCCGGTGTAGACCACCTGCATGACCTGGTGCACGAGGTACGGGTTCGACATCACCCAGCGCCCGTCGTTGAAGTGCACCAGCTCGAATCTGCTCTGGTACCCCTCGCCTGCCTGCCCTTCGAACGTTACATGCACCGCCGCCGCCGACGCGATGCGGTCCCGGGTGAACTCCGGGTCTGCGGCATCGGCGCGGGGTTGGAACACTGCCCAGGCCAGCGCCCCCGCAGCGCCGATGCAGACGAGCATGACTCCCGCCAGGCGCCACATTGCGCCGTCAGTGTACGCCTATCGGCACGGCTCCCTCGTCGAACTGAGGCACGAGACGACCTCCACCCCAAGCATCGCCCTCTCCCCCGTCCCCACTGCGAACGTCAGGCCGGTCCGCAGCCGCAGGTCGCCTCTCGCCCCGCTCTCAGCCTCCCTGGCGAGGTCCAGGAGCGCGCCCCCGATCGGGCCGGTGATCCGCACCGCGCCCTCCGCCACAGGGCCCGACTCGTCGCGCAGCCGGAACTGGGG